>NZ_VILA01000001.1:91457-237677 GCF_009712025.1 Dolichospermum sp. UHCC 0406 | reverse complement strand
AGCAGGGGGAGAATATTAACTTTTGCCTCTTGCCTTCTGTTCCCTTTTTCCCTGTTCCCTGTTCCCTTTTAAGGATAAAACCCAATTTTAGGTAATCCCAAGGTTTCATCCCAGCCTAGCATCAGGTTCATACATTGAATTGCTTGTCCAGCTTGACCTTTAATGAGGTTGTCAATGGCTGACATGATGATAACTCGCCCGGTGCGGGGGTCAACTTCTATACCAATGTAACAAGAATTACTACCACACGCCCATTTTGTTTGGGGATAAGTGCCACTATTGCAGATTTTCACCCAAGGGGAATTACGATAAAAGGCACTGTAGATGGTAATGAGGTCATCACGGACTAAACCAGGATCGCGCATAGTGGCGTACACAGTGGCTAAAATCCCCCGCACCATGGGGATGAGGTGGGGTGTAAATTGGATTTTTACCTCATGTCCTGCCAATTCACTACAAATCTGCTCAATTTCTGGGGTGTGGCGGTGTCTACCAACGTTATAAGCACCCAGTGAGTTATCAGCTTCGGCTAACAACAGGTTAATTTTACCTTGTCTGCCGCCTCCAGATGTGCCGGATTTGGCATCAATGATGGCTGTTTCGGGAACTATTAAACCTTGTTTTAACAGTGGGGACAATGCCAGTAAACTGGCTGTAGGATAGCAACCGGGACAGCCAATTAGATTTGATTCGGCAATGCGATCGCGGTATAATTCTGGTAAACCATAAACTGCTGTCGCGGCTATGGTGCGATCGCTTCTTTCTGTACCATACCAATCTGTATAAGTTTTCAAATCACCAAAGCGATAATCAGCACTCAGATCCAGTACCTTGCAGCCTTTTTCTATAAGTTGGGGAGCAATTTGGCAAGCCAGTCCATTGGGTAAAGACAGAAATACCACTTCACAACGACTAGCAATAATATCCGGTTGTACTGCTTCAATGGGCAAATCTACTATATTACCGAACTGTGGGTAAAGGTCAGCAAAGGATTTACCTGCACTACTTTCACCACCTAAATAAACAATTTCCACTTGAGGATGATCCATCAGCAGTCGCACTAGCTGTACTCCGCCATACCCTGACGCGCCAACAATTCCAACTGGTACGCGTCTTAAATTTCCCATGATCTTAAATCCTTATCCACTTTTAGTTATCTATTATCAATCATCAGCAGTCAAGCTAGTAGCTAATTACTAATGACTTTTGATTGAACTTTCGCAGCATTGTATAGCAAAGCGGATCTTTTAGCGTACCTATAATCACAAATATCTTTAAAAAATAATCACACTCATAGTGTGTAGAAAATCAGTACCACTAAAGATTATGTTTGCTATGTGACAGAAAATTCTCAACTTCAAAAATTTGGCGAATATATTCGCACAATCAGAAAAGCGCAAAATCTTTCTCAAGAACAGTTAGCAGAACTGTCAGGACTACATCGCAACTATATCGGTGGTGTTGAACGTGGTGAAAGAAATATTGCTTTGTTAAATATTATCCGTATTGCTCAGGCTCTGGGAATATCACCCAGTGAATTATTAAAAGGTTTAGATTAAATGGTATTTCCTTATGCCAGTATTCCAGTTGAAAAATGGGCAGATAAAACAAAAGAACTGATAGAAGAACATCCTCTCAAGCCAAATGTTATTAGAGAGGTTGCTTTAAAGAGTTGGCAGCTTTTATGGCAAACAAAAATAGGAGAGGAAGACACATATTTGAGCCTGGCAGAAATTGATCCACCAGCTATTATGGTGGGTTATTTTTTTGAAAAACTATTTGCCAAAGAATTGCAAAAGCGTTATCCAGAAGAATGGAGAGGAACACAATGTAAAGATGAAAAAGATATTGTTTATCTAAAGGATACAAGATATTCAATAGAGATAAAAACTTCTGGTCAGCTTGGCACAAAAATTTTTGGAAATCGCAGCTATGGTCAAAAAGCAAAAGATGAAAATAATGAGGAGCTTGCTAAAAAAGAAAAGTCTGGTTATTATATTACAGCTAATTTCTACCAGCAAAGTTTAACATTATTAAGATTCGGTTGGATAGATCATGAAGACTGGAATGCACAAAAATCAGCAACAGGTCAGGCATCTGGTTTAGATCAAAAAGTCTATGAGCATAAACTTTTTACAATATCAGGAGAATATATTTTAGATTCTCCTGTTAATTTATTATGTAAAGTTGGTGATGTAATTGCGAATGAGATGAATAAGGAAGGAATAAAAATTATTCAGGAATTAAGTGATTATCAAGGTAATAATCAAACTGTTAAAAAAGCCAAAGTGCAGGAAAAATATCACAATATACTTAAATTGAATTCAGGGATTGAAAAATTTGCACTGGGCAAAAACATAATAAATGGTGTTTGGTGGTGGTTAACTTAAAAATATAAAATTACTTTTATTTTATACAAATAAAGACATTTGTTCTACTTGACAACTTTGTTCTTTCAAAAAAGTTTCAATTCTATTAGCAGCAATATCACAGTAATCTTGACGAATTTCAAAACCAATTACTAGCCGATTTAAATCTAAAGCTACCATAGCAGTAGTACCTGAACCCAAAAATGGATCTAGGATAATTTGATTTTGATTTGAAGATGCTTGAATTATTCTTTGAATGACAGCAGAGGGAAACTGTGCTGGGTGTGGTGTTCTTTCTTTTGAAGATCGGTTTTGTCCAGAAGTTACTTTCGGAAATTCCCAAACATCAGTGGGATTTTTACCTAAAGGATTAACTTTGATTTTTCCATTCTTTTTTTGATTGGGATATTTAACATTAGGATCACGAATATCATCCAAATTAAAAGTATAAGCTTCTGAATTTTTTACATACCACAAAAATTTCTCATTTCTAGGTGAAAAGAACTTACTTCCTGCGACTCCAGCACCATAATTCCAAACAATTTCCTGAATTAAATAAAAAGGAATTTTATCCCAAAGTAAATAGGAAATAGGAATTGCTTTAGCACGATTTTTAATAGATAAATAACCTAAATTTAGCCAAAAAGCTCCATCACATAAAGTCAGACGATAAACTTCTGTTATCCATTTTTCACACCAATTTATATAATCGTCCAATGGTAATAAATTTTCATATTCCTTGCCAATATTATACGGCGGACTGGTGACAGTTAAATTAATTGATTCATCTGGTAAAATTTTCATTGCCTCTAAACAATCTAAATTGTAAATGAGACAATTAGACGTTTGAAAGTAGGGTTTACCTAGTAATTTACTTATATCATTGAAATTCATAGCTTAATAATCTGTATATACGGGACTCTAAACTATTAATAGTATATATGAACTATTTTATTGTCAAGTAACAGTTTAAGTAGGTGAACGGAAAAAAACCGAAATATGTAACGAAAAGTAAAATCGCCCAAACCCTCTTCACTCTTGCCTCTTGCCTCTTGCCTTGTCATAACGACGATTTTCAATGCTAACCTACTTAGTTATCTCACAAAACCTCTAATTCCGATAAACAAGCTACAATCTAAAATAAGAAATTGTTAAAAAACTTTACGTTAATAGCTGGAAATTTTCTGTGTCACAGCCTAATATTACCCAAACCTTTAAATTTGATCCTATTGATGCCGCTTTGGCCGATCTCAAAGCCGGTCGTGTCATTGTTGTCGTAGATGACGAAAATCGAGAAAATGAAGGTGATTTAATTTGCGCCGCCCAATTTGCCACCCCGGATATGATCAACTTCATGGCTGTAGAAGCCAGAGGACTGATTTGTTTGGCAATGACAGGCGATCGCCTCGATGAACTAGACTTACCATTAATGGTCAGCAAACTCACAGATACTAACCAAACCGCCTTTACTGTTAGTATTGATGCTGGTCCCCATTTGGGCGTTAGCACTGGCATTTCCGCCGAAGACCGCGCCCGCACGATCCAAGTCACCCTCAACCCAGCCACCAAACCGGAAGAATTACGTCGTCCTGGTCATATTTTCCCCCTGCGGGCTAGACCAGGAGGCGTACTTAAACGGGCAGGACATACAGAAGCCGCTGTAGACCTATCCAGACTAGCGGGACTGTATCCAGCCGGGGTAATTTGCGAAATTCAAAACCCTGATGGTTCAATGGCGCGGTTACATCAGTTAATGGAATATGCCAAAAATCATCACCTGAAAATTATCAGTATTGCTGATTTAATCAGTTATCGTCTCCAAAATGATCGCCTGATATATCGAGAAATCATTACCAAACTCCCCAGCCAGTTTGGTCAGTTTGATATTTACGGCTACCGTCACACCCTAGATAATACAGAACACGTTGCCATTGTCAAGGGAGATCCGGCAAATTTCCGAGATGAAGCCGTAATGGTGCGAATGCACTCGGAATGTTTAACAGGAGATGCTTTAGGATCTTTGCGTTGCGACTGTCGGATGCAGTTACAAGCCGCATTAAAAATGATTGAAAATGCTGGTCAAGGTGTCGTTGTTTACCTACGTCAAGAGGGACGGGGCATAGGTTTAGTTAACAAGTTGAAAGCCTATTCTTTGCAGGATATGGGCTTGGATACAGTGGAAGCAAATGAGCGTTTAGGGTTTCCTGCTGATTTGCGTGATTATGGCATGGGAGCGCAAATTCTCATGGATTTGGGCATTAAAAAAATTCGTTTGATCACTAATAATCCCCGTAAAATTGCTGGTGTCAAAGGTTATGGATTAGACGTGGTAGATCGTGTTCCCCTCTTAATTGAGTCTAATGATTTTAATTCCTATTACCTAGCTACTAAAGCTAAGAAATTGGGACATATGCTGTTACAAACTTATCTAGTTACAGTTGCCATACATTGGCAAGATGAACCGGAATCGGTGACTGAACGTTATGAACGATTAGAGAAATTACGGTATTTATCCAAAAATCAACATTTATTGTTACAGGAAGAAGCCCGTCCCTTGGGAATCGCTTTATTTGATCAACCCTCTTTAACTGTACATTTAGGTTTTGACCAAGCTAATATTGCTGAATCCAATTGGTATCAACAAAAAGGTCATCCTTACCTGCAAGCAATTTGCCAGATTTTAGATGAAATTGCAACTTTACCCTATATTCAGAAAATGGAATTTCTGATTGCGACAGGTAGCGATCCTTTGAGTAATTTGCAAGTACAGTTAGATAGGCAAACTTTCGCTGATGGTGTACTACCTTCTTCTTTAAAAGGTATTTTTCAAACACAGCACATTTACAGTTTTAGTAAGTAGGGTTTGCTGAATTTCCATAGATTAATCATAGCTTTAGTTTTATAACTAGAGCTATTTGTTGATTATTTATGTATGCTTGAATAACCCCACAAATAAAAGTTGCTATTAACTAGACATTAGCAAGTACAAAAAGTATAATTTTTACTATTTATAATAATTTGTGGGTTATAGACGGATAACCAACTAAAAATAAAGTCATGCTTGTAGAATTTAGTGTAGAAAATTATCGTTCAATCCAAGAGAAGCAAACATTAAGTATGGTAGCTGCTGAAGATGAAACCATGCTGGATAGTAATACTTTTCCTGTCCCTAATAATGATGATTTACGCTTAGTTACAAGTGCTGCTATTTATGGTCCTAACGCTTCAGGTAAAAGTAATTTACTCAAAGCTATGCAAGTGCTGAAAAATCTTGTCATTAACTCAGCTAGTAGAATGCAAATTGGGGATAAATTACCTGTTGAACCATTTAGATTAAATAGTGAAACAGCAAAAAAGCCTAGTAGTTTTGAAGTGATTTTTATTCATGAAAAAATTCGTTATGAATATGGAGTTTCTTTAAATCGAGAACGAGTATTTGAAGAGTGGTTAATTGCTTATCCGAATGAAGTTCAACAAAACTGGTTTTCTCGTGAATATCTACCAGATAATCCAACATTTGAACCAAATGAAGGTTATAAATGGTCTTTTGGTAAAGGATTAAAAGGGGAAAAAAAGCGTATTCAAAGATTTGTTCGTTCTAATTCTTTATTTATATCTCATGCTGCACAAAATAATCATCCTCAATTAACAGAGGTATTCGATTTTTTCCAAGATGAACTAAAAATTATTCTTCATATAGATACACCCTTCATAGTTGATGATACAAATAATGAAGGTTATTATAATTATATGGTTAAATTACTAAATGAAGCAGATATAGGTATTGCTGATCTAAAAATTGAAATTATACCTGAAACATTAAATGATGATATGATTCATCGAATTCAACAGGAAATGCAGAAGCTAGGAATCAACGCAATAAGCAAAGATATTCCTGATTTTGGCAGATTAGATATTATCACTGTACATAAAATGAATGACTCTGATAAAACGGTAGAATTTGAAATTGATGAAGAATCTGATGGTACAAAACGCTTATTTGAAATAGCAGGATATTGGTTATATGTATTGCAAAATGGAGAAATATTAATAATAGATGAAATAGATAGAAGTTTACACCCAGTTCTTTCTAAAGCATTAATAAAAATGTTTAATAATCCAGAAATTAATAAAAACAATGCTCAATTAATATTTACAACTCATGATACTACATTATTAGATGGTGAAATATTCAGACCTGACCAAGTGTGGTTTACTGAAAAAGATAACAGCATGACTAAACTATATTCATTGTTTGACTTTCGACCTCGTGAAGATGAATCTTTACAAAAAGGTTATTTACTAGGTCGCTATGGTGCTATTCCTTTTATTAATGGGTTGAGTCTTTAAAAATATGTCACGGGGAAAATCTACCAATAATTTAAAACGAAGTTCCGGGAATAAAAATCCTAGAGGATACTTTTTAATTGTAGTTGAGGGTGAACAAACAGAATATAATTACTTTGAGTCTCTAAAACGTGAACTTAAATTATCAACAACTGACGTTAAAATAGTTCCCGCTTATGGTCGAGATCCTCTGGAGATTGTAACTACAGCTTATAATCTATATCAACAACAACAATATGATCAAGTATTTTGTATATTTGATGATGATAATAAACCAGAGAAATATAAAAAAGCTCTCAGCACAGCAAAAAAATATAATGTTGAATCTATAACATCAATACCCTGTTTTGAATTTTGGTTTTTACTCCATTGTTGTTATACTACCAGTCCCTTTAGTAGTTACAAAGAATTACGTCCAAAGCTAGAATCAGAAATGAGAAAAGAGGGTATTTTAAACCCAGGAGAAAATTATAATAAAAGTGATAAATTGCTATATGAAAAACTCAAATCCAATCAAGAAAAAGCAATTAATCATGCTATGAAATTAGAGCAAAATCATCCCAACGAAGATGGATGTACCAAACCATCAACAAGAGTACATATTCTAATTGATAAATTGCAAAAACAAAAAAACTTTGAATGACCAATTATTTATTAGCAGTATTAACGCTTCTTAACTGGCGAAAAAAATGTAATTTTGGAAATAGGTAAGTTTTTGATTTTCACCTATTCCCTTTTTCTTAACTAGCAACTTACGCGAATATTCAGCCCAAATACTTTAATTTACCCGCCCTTTTAACCAAGTTTGGATATCAGCAAAGCTGGTAAAATCTAACAATGCTTCGCTCAAATCTTCGAGAACCGGCAAAGGTAAACTAGAAATTGAGGAACGCATTTCCTCAGAGATTTTTCCAAACCGCTTAGTCAACAGTCGAATAATCACATTAACAGTTGCTTCCTCTCGTCCTTCTTCTCGTCCTTCCTCTCGTCCTTCCTCTCGTCCTTCTTCCTTAATTTCTTGGTAAACTCTAGTTTCCTTGAGTGTTATTCCTAGCATAGACTCTACCTCCATTCGGCTAAGTTTTTCAAACTTGTACACCATGATAGTCGTGATCATCTCTATTATGGCGCGACTTGATGGTTGAGGATCTTCTTCACGGGTTCTTATTAACAAATCCCGTGCTGCTGCTGGCGCTTGTTCTTCCTCCACCGTAGTCAATACCATCAATGCTACCCATAGAGGTAATTGACGAATATCCCCCAATTCATTCAATACACTCTATGTACTTGTTCACCTTTTAGTAAGGTTCTATGAGGGTAAATGTCCCTTTGTTCGGTATTGCGAGATGGATATATTATAACTGCTTGCCAGTCACTAAATCTAACGCGGTTGCGATAGAAATATAGTGAAGATTCTGCAAATACTCTTTCATAAAGTTGTTCATCTTTTTGAAACTGCACCTCACAGAAATACACAATCCCAGCACCTTCATTTTCTGGGGGGAGAAATACTCCATCTATTTCAAACTTGGGTTCTTTGACAGCTACCGAATCAAATCGGTAAGCATCTGCATTTATGGGTGGATTTGTCAACAGTTCAAATAGCAAAGTTGGAGACTGTTGAAATAGTTTATAGAAAATGGAGTCTCGACGCATGAAGCATTCTATCTATTTGTTAAATATCCTCTAAATTTAATCACATTATTTGAGATTCTGCATAAGTTTTAACTAAATTAAATCCTCAGAATTTTGTTTTGCTAACTAATTGAAAGTTTGTAATTGCCGAAAAGAATGCAATTTATTGAGAAACTTTTCACCATCAAAACTTAAAGGATCAACTTTCCCATTCCCCACATCTACCGCACGATGGGTTGTAATTCTATCATCTGGAACTTGACTTTGAGCAATTAACCAAGCTAAGGAATTATATTGAGCTTCTGTATATCCTGAATGTGCTTCTATATTACTTTTCCCCCAAGCATCGGTCGGGGTTTCTAGAGATACATGATAAGCAAAATTATTTACAGATGGGGATAAATTAGGATTAGTTTGCACAGTTTCCACACCATTAACACCTTTGAAAACTGAGTTACCAGCACCAAAAGCGCGTTTTTCTGGAGGAACTAGATAAATAACTTTTCCCTCTAAAGTAATTATGGCATGATAACTGGCTTGAACACTTTCATCATCATGAGGTGTTTGAAAAAAATTAATGGCGCTAGAAGTAGAATTGGTAGTTTCATGAAGGACAATAATGGCTTGATTATTACAAGGTACACCATTAACATCTGCGGTATAGCGATCGCCATAATTGCTAGGATCAACTGTAACCTGGGCAAAATTAGGTGTATAATTAGCGAAATCTCTAGTAGTTATATACAGAGGATTAATTTTTTTAATCTTTGCGGGAGACGGGATTAAATTTCGCTTTTTTTCTGGTTTAGTTATTGTTGACTGTAATTGCGCTGGTGGATATTGATACTCAGTTGTCCCTTCCGATGTTGATGCAATTGTCTGATTGTGTTGTTGTCTCGCACCCCCAATGAATACAGCCAAAGTTAGGGTAGCTAACATCAAAAAAATTAGTATTACTCTAGTCGCCCAGTCTCTAAATCTCATGTTTTTATTTAAAATTGGTAATATAGTGTAATGTTTGTGAATATTCATGGCAGAGCCAGTAACAATTATACCTGATCATCAGTATAAAACCTATGACTTGGTTCAATTCAATGATAATGATAAGATCTTTCAATGAATTTTAGATTTTTTTCATATTCATTCCTGACTAGGGATTTTACCTACAAGCTTTATTTAATCAGATTTTTGATAATTTTTGGTCTTTAGCAGTCCTCATCTTGACTAATTGATCAGGTTAAGAGAAACTTATAACTAACGAACGTAAATACTAATCTAAAATAATAACTTTTGTAAACATTATGAAATATATGTGCTTAAATATGGAACATTATGAGACAAGTGGCAAATTTGTATCTAAGTTCCTATCCCTAAATTTTGAGTAGGTCTGGTAAACCAGCAAAGTTCAAATATACTATCTAGGTTGGCTTTCAAAGCATGGAAACATTAGAATTCATCATTTATCCAGATGGTCGAGTCCAAGAAAAAGTCACCGGTATTATCGGTGCATCTTGTACTGAGGTAACAGCAGCCATAGAAGCCCAGCTAGGACGAGTGTTGAGTAATGAACCAACCTCAGAGTTTTTTGCCACTAACCCGCAACAAAATAGTGTGGTGGATACACAAACCGCCCACAGCGAATGGTAAGTTTTCCAACTAGTTAATTTCATTGATTACAAACCACCATGTCACACTTTAGCCAAATTAAGACACAGATCCGTAATCTGGAATCCTTGAAAGATGCCCTTTCTGACTTGGGAATAGACTGGAAACCTGGACCTGGTGAGGTGCGGGGTTATCGTGGTCAAACTCATGCAGCCGAAGTCACAATTGAACAGCAAAATGGTTATGATATCGGTTTTAGATGGAATGGTCAAGAATACGAATTAGTTGCAGATTTACAATATTGGCAACAAAATCTATCTGTGGATGGGTTTGTTCGTGAAGTAACTCAACGTTATGCTTATCAAACAGTAGTTAAAGAAACTACTAAAGTTGGCTTCCAGGTAGCCGAACAACAACAACAGAAAGATGGTTCTATTCGCCTAGTAGTACAACGCTGGAGTGCGTAATGTCTAATTTGCCGCCGTCGTCACCAGAAGAGGAATATAACCGTTCCGGTTTAGAACCAGAATTAGGGAGTCTTTTGCGAGATGTCCCCGAACGTTCTGGTTTAGAACCGGAATTAGGCGGATTAGTGCGGCAAAAAGGTGTTTATGTTGATGAAATTACCTGTATTGGCTGTAAACATTGCGCCCATGTTGCCCGAAATACTTTTTTCATTGAAGAAGATTATGGGCGATCGCGTGTCCTCCGTCAAGATGGAGATATAGAAGAGGTAGTTCAAGAAGCCATAGATACCTGTCCTGTTGATTGTATTCACTGGGTTGATTACACAGAACTGAAAAATTTAGAAGCAGACAGAAAATATCAGGTAATTCCCGTAGCGGGTTATCCCGTAGAACATGGTGTAGCCATTACAGAAAAACGCCGGAAAAAACAAAAGTTAAAAAAATCTAGTTCTTAAATTACCAGCAACTTAGTGTTCAATCCTTAAATCCTATAAATCCTGATTCTGACGTAAGCATGAAACCAACATCTCAAACAGGTGCAGCATTCATCACCACCGGAACTTTAACAGGTGCGGGTATCTCCTCCACAGTCGGAGGTATGGGAATAGCTGGAGGCTTTGGTGGTGTGGGAATAGGTGCTGCTGCTGTAACTGTTGCCGGTGCGGTTGTTGGCGCTGCTGCTTATGGTGCTTTTAAAGGAATTACAGCAGGGGATAGCGCCGTTTTTGGTGCAATGGGTATTGGTGCTATTGGTGGTGTTGGCGTTTCTAATGTTATCGGTGGCATAGGATTTGTTGCACCTAAAATTGGTTTAGCTTTTGGTATTGGTACAGTATCAATGACAGGAATTGGTGCAGTTTTAGGACTTGCTGCTTATGGTGTGGCTAAATTATTAGATGATTCTGAATTTAGGGAAACTCCCATGCAAGTTTTTGAACGCATGGAAACAAAAGTTTTAAATAATGATGATGATTATTATTATTTGGAAGCATTACTAGAACTATCTGGTGATGATATAAATGCCAAATTTACAGCTTTAGAAATTGAGGAAGAATTAAAACAATTAAAATCCAAAATCAAAGGTAAATCTCCTCAATTTAAACCAGAAGTTGAACCCAAAATATTAAATATAACTCCTCAAATAACGGAAGTTTGGCAATGTGTGAAAACCCTCAAAGGACACACAGCCACCGTGAATAGTGTTGCTATTCATCCTGATAATAAAACCTTAGTTAGTGGTAGCAATGACAGACAAGTTAATTTATGGAATTTGCAAACTGGAAAGTTGCTATATACTTTTTCTGGACAAGCTGAAGCTGTGTTATCTGTAGCTATTAGTCCCGACGGAAAACAGGTAATTAGTGGTAGTGTAGATCGGAAAATCAGCAGTTGGGAATTAGAAACAAAAAAATATAATCGCACATTCTCTTATTTAAGTTCTCCCTATAGTCATAATGGTTTTGTTAATGCACTTGTTTTCAGTCCCAATGGTAATATTATTGTTAGTGGTAGTACGGATAAAACTATCAGAGTTTGGGGAAGTTATACAGGGACGATTAAACACACTTTAAATGGACATAAGGATGCAGTTTTAGCTATTGCTATTAGTCCTGATTCTACAACTCTTGTTAGTGGCAGTGCTGATAAAACTATCAGAATTTGGAATTTACAAACTGGTGAACCACTTTATACCATTAATCAGCATTTAGCAGCAGTCAATACATTAGTAATTACTGCCGATAATCAAACCCTGATTAGTGGTGGTGCAGATAGTACAATCAAATTATGGAATCTCCATACTGGGGAATTGCAATACACGTTCAATAAACACTCAACGGCTATTTCTGCGATCGCTATTCACCCTGATGGTAAAATTATTGCTAGTAGTAGTCAAGATGGAATTATCAAACTTTGGAATCTTGAAACTGGGGAATTGCTAGAAACTATTTCTGGGTTTAGTCCCCTAGCTTTCAGTCCAGATGGTAAAATATTGATTAGTGGTGGTAAAGGTGGCACTCTCAAGATTTGGCGGCAGGTTCACAGCAGTGATGATTTACCCTTAACTGGGGAATGGTGGGAAATTTTAGGCATAGAACCGAAAACTCACCCCAAAGATGTCAAACTTGCCTACTTGAGATTAGCCAGATTATATCATCCTGATATTAACACTTCTGTCAGTGCCAAAACTGCCATGCAAGCAGTCAATCAAGCATATCAAAGGTTTCAGCTTATGAATAGCTTGTAAAATATATATCGCTTCATCAGTATTAATACCTCAATTTTTTTTAATTGTTTATATTGCATATTCGGAAAAAACGTTATAAATTGTTAAGTTGTAGGGGAATAATATATTTTGTCATGTCCATGATCAATTCCTGATTAAGCAGATATACTCTATTGAAGTGATTTTACACGGAGAATAAAGTGCATTTTCAGAGATTGAAAAAACTGCTAAATATGATGCAGTTAGATTTTGACATTGACCGAGTTTTAGTATTTTGACTGGATTGATATTTGCTATTTCAAAGTTATCATGAAAAGGGCATAAAGAATAATTAAAGGTGCATCTACTCCCAACAAATCTACTATCCAAATGGAGTTAGTCTGGTAATGCAACTAAACAAATTAGAGACAAGTAAAAATATAGAAAATGAAGCTTGGCTTGCATTAGAGAATTCAATTCTCTACTACAAAGGTCAGCCAGTAGGAACTCTAGCGGCTTATGATTCATCCGTAGAAGCCCTAAATTACGACCAATGTTTTATCCGAGATTTTGTTTCTTCGGCTTTAATTTTTTTGATTAAAGGCAGAACAGATATTGTCAAAAATTTCCTAGAAGAAACATTAAAGTTGCAACCGAAAGAAAAGGCCTTAGATGCCTATAAACCCGGTAGAGGGCTAATTCCAGCCAGTTTCAAAGTTGTTTCTGCCAATGGGGAAGAATTTTTAGAAGCTGATTTTGGTGAACACGCTATTGCTAGAGTTACACCTGTAGATTCTTGTTTATGGTGGCTAATTTTATTACGGGCTTATGTCGTCGCTACAAATGATTCTTCCTTAGCTTATCAACCTGAATTCCAAACAGGAATTAGGTTAATTATGGATATCTGTTTGGCCAATCGTTTTGATATGTACCCCACGCTGTTAGTTCCTGACGGTGCTTGTATGATAGATAGACGCATGGGGATTTATGGGCATCCTTTAGAAATTCAAGTTCTATTTTTTGCGGCTTTACGGGCTGCGAGAGAATTACTAATTTGCACAGGGAATGGGGATATTATCGAAGCAATTGATAACCGCTTACCTTTATTGTGTGGACATATTCGTCAGCATTATTGGATAGATATTAATCGTCTGAATGCAATTTATCGCTTTAAAGGTGAAGAATACGGAAAAACTGCGGTCAATCTTTTCAATATCTATGCAGATTCTTTACCTTATTATGAATTAGATAAATGGCTACCGAAAAAAGGTGGTTATTTTGCGGGAAATGTTGGACCATCACAAATGGATACTCGGTTCTTTACTCTGGGAAATTTGATGGCTGTGATTTCTGATCTTTCTACTGAAGAACAGTCCCAAGCCATTATGAATCTGATTGAAAAACGATGGGATGATTTAGTAGGAGATATGCCTATTAAAATCTGTTATCCTGCCTTACAAGGTGAAGAATATCGAGTAGTCACAGGATGTGATCCCAAAAACATTCCTTGGTCATATCATAATGCCGGAAGTTGGCCTGTTTTAATGTGGATGTTAGCAGCAGCAGCAGTGAAAACCAAAAAACCACAGTTAGCAGAAAAAGCCATTGAAATTGCTACAGCTAGACTGAGTGAAGATGAATGGCCAGAATATTACGATGGTAAAAAAGGGAGATTAATTGGTAAACAAGCGAGGAAATATCAAACTTGGACAATTGCTGGATTTTTATTAGCAAAGGAACTCATAGATAATCCTGATTATTTACCATTAATCAGTTTTGATAAATTACCTCCAGATGTGGTTTCTAGGGCTTGTGAATTTGAAGTTGGCAATATAGATCCTTATCTGTCTATGTAGTCAAATATCTGTTAACAATGAATATCTTTTCTTTAGCCTCTTGATAATTATATGGGGCTTTTTTTACATTGAAATTTTAGATCCTATAGAGGATGTTTGAAAAGTATCAGAATTAATCGAGATCCCCCCAACCCCCCTTTGTAAGGGGGGCTAAATTCCTCAAAGTTCCCCTTGAAAAGGGGGATTTAGGGGGATCTGCGGGTGTCAGATCCCACACGAAAAAGTTTTCAAACAACCTCTTACCTCAAAGAAACTTAACCATTAATTTTGGCGTTGAGTCAATAATTAAACAAAGATACTTTGGTAAATTAACGCCATGATAATTGCCGCAGTTGCACCAATCAAGGTATTAATAATATTGACAACTTCATTGGTAAGCCAAGTATATTTAGATTGCAAAGTTGCACCAATGACACTTTCTAAATTGGTAGCGATAAATGCAGCTAAGACAGTCCAAATTATCCCCAGAGGATTAATTAAATTTACTCCCCAACCAATGAGTGCGATCGCTATTGATGCTACCATACCAGCTAGAGTTCCTTCTAAACTTACCGCCCCTTCTGTCCCTCTAGGAACTGGTTGCAATGTCGTAATTAAAAAGGTGCTTTTACCATAAGCTTTACCAACTTCACTCGCGGTAGTATCAGATAGTTTCGTGCTAAAACTGGCGACATAACCCAAACATAGTAAATATTTAAAATCAGGGAAAAACAACAGTCCCAACGCACAGAAAGCCGCTATTAATGCTGAACCCCATACGTTTTCTGGACCTCTTGCACCGGCACGCTTTTCGGCAATTCCTGCGGCTTCTTTTTCGGCCATACCAATCCGTGTTACCCCAGAACCAACAAGAAAATAAAACACTACCACTAGATATCCTTGCCAACCTAGTGTTCCCCAAATGATAATTCCCAATAACCCAGCATTAAGTATACCTGCGGGCGTGAGCAACTTTTTCGGAATAATGGCTACTATTCCCAGTAAAATCGTATTTAAGACTAATCCCATTAACCAGGGATTTAAAGAATCAATCAAAGACAACATGGCTGCTAAATTATGAGTATTTTTGCCATAATATTATCAGATATAACTGCTCGATCTATGAACAAAATTTTATTTCATCTCGCTTTTCCCGTTGCTGATATTCCCCAAACTAAAGCCTTTTATGTGGACGGTTTAGGCTGCATACCCGGAAGAGAAAGCCCTCATGCTTTGATTCTCAATCTTTATGGACATCAATTAGTAGCTCATGTTACCAAGGATATTTTAACACCACAAAAAGCCATTTATCCGCGACATTTTGGCCTAATTTTTACCAAAGAAGAAGATTGGCAAGAATTACTAGCAAGGGCAAAAAACAAAGATCTAAAATTTCGAGAAGAACCAAAAAACCGCTTTACTGATTCTCTCCTAGAACATCGCACTTTCTTTTTAGAAGACCCTTTTTATAACTTAATGGAATTTAAGTATTATTGTCATCCAAAGGCAATTTTTGAAGGTACTGAATATACTGCAATTGGTGATAAAACTTAGAGGGCAGTAAATAAGCCACATATACTCATAGTATAAATACAGCGGTTTCCGCTCTTATGAGGTACAAAGTTGAATCATGAAACTCTTGTAGTGCGGGCATCTTGCCCGCTAGATATGTACCTCATAACACCGGGAAGTGCTGTAAGAACCTTGATTTTTCATTAGTCCACTTTTGGTAAACCCAAATTCATGCTTTTAGTGGTGCTATTAAGGCTTTTGCTACTATTCTTAAAGCCCTAATATCTGTTAACATTAAAGGATGTAATATCACGGGTAAAATTACTTCTTTGTCTATACCAAGTTGCGAACTTTCCGCAGGTAAAATCATCAAATCATAAGGTGTCCAAATAGATGTAAAATTTAACTGCTTTAACATTTCGACATCAGAATTTAAATCATTGATAAAATCACTATTAGGACGCATTTGCACAGCACCAGCTAACCAAGTACCATAAGCAACTATAGTTCCTTTATGGGGTGAAGAAATGGTGATAAATCGCTGGACTCTATCTATTCCCCCCAACCGCTGAATATAATAACGGCTAACAAGACCACCCATGCTAAAACCAACTAAGTCAA
Organism: Dolichospermum sp. UHCC 0406; assembly: GCF_009712025.1. NCBI lineage: Bacteria > Bacillati > Cyanobacteriota > Cyanophyceae > Nostocales > Aphanizomenonaceae > Dolichospermum > Dolichospermum sp. UHCC 0406. Next base: position 221,083 of record NZ_VILA01000001.1, on the reverse strand, counting down.
ATGGTTGTTCTGCTTCAAAGGTAGTAGCTATATAATTAGCTACCTGCTGCGCTAATTTATCCAGAACCTCAGCACCATTATTAGGGACTAAATCCACCGTATGCACAGACAAACCTTGTTCTCTGAGATAAGATGCCATTTTATTGAAAACTGCCCCAGTATCGTTAATCCCATGCACTAATAAAACGGGATTTTGCTGTTTTGTTGCCATAATCTTGATTATTTATCTCAGTATTGTAATCGAAAATATACAAAATATACCAGATTGGTGACTGCCGAAAAATTATTAAGATTTATTAAATAAGTTCTCATAATCTTATAGTTATAATAAAATTTAATAATTAATTTGCGTTATTTACCGGATACCGTTGTTAAAATAAAAAACCTAAAAATAATTACTAGTACAGTACAGCGTAAGTAAGATAACCATTAAAAGTCCCTAAAGAGCTTATACAATCTGCTTTTTAATTTTTAATTGTTAATTTTTAATTCCGCCCTGCGGTGCTAGTAGTAAATGTAGGCTTTTAATTAGCAAGCAGTATGTCTAATAATTGGCCGCAGATAACGCAATCAAATGTAATATTACACCGTGATTTTTAATAATTTCGGTCACATTCTAGACTATTCAAACCAGGAGCATTTTTTATGGGCTTTATCAAAAATATCATTGCGGGTATCGTGGGTTTTATTACCGGACTTTTTGGTAAAAAAGGTAATAACTACTACTTAGAGCTAAAAGAAGAAGCTGAAGAAGCTAATGTTACTCAAGCACCAGCAACAGTAGCACCAAAAGCTGAACCAAAAGTTACACCAGCAGCAGTAAAAGTTATTAAGCCTGAACCCGTGAAAATATCAGCCCCCACGGAAACCAATTTTGCCACCAAATATCTCATTCCTCTGAATAGTCCTCGTCGTCGTCCAGGGGTAAATATGAATGTCTTTTTAGATATGGCCCGTCAGGTGAAAACCCCAGGCTAAATACCCGGTTAGCTGTTACGCATCTAAATTTGATCATCCTAATAGCTAGATGTTGTGGTGCGGGCATCTTGCCCGCTACAATCATACAAATTAATTGCAAGAGTTATCCTTAGCGGTTCGCATTGCGCCTAATATAGTGGAAACAATAACACAACGCTTTGCTGTGCCACCAGGTTTACTAGATAGGGTGATTTTGCCGAGTGGAGGTATCACACCACCAATATCATCAAACCGGACTCGTCTCACGCCATTAGATAATTGTAATGTTGATTCCACCACATCTAACTGCACACTAGGATCTAAGTCATTCCATTTAGCATTAGATGGGTCAATTGTAGCCGGATGAACTGCCCATTGAACATTATTATTTTCTTCTCGGAAACTAGCGTGGTAAGTCAACTTTTCTTTTTTGGCTTGGCTTTGGGCTTCACGCATGGCTCGATAAACTTGATCTTGGGCAATATTTAAGTGCTGAGTCTTGATCAAAGCGAACCAGCTTGGTGCAGCTATTGCTGATAGTATACCAATCATTAATAGTGCTGTAATCGTTTCTATCAACGTAAAACCGCTATTAGAGCGATTATTTTGTAAATAATTCATCCCTGATTATTTGCAAGCAAAACATATATATATTGCGATGTGGGATGATTTTTTATATGCCGTTTTTTTCTGAATTTTTGATTTTTTTATAGCTATTGTGAAATTATTACTTTATGAACCAGTGTCAAGAGTCGGACAACTAACTTTTTAAGTTAATGATTAATAGCCACTTTTTGCTCCTTGAACTATGGCATTAGCCGTGGGAAAATAACTTTTTTTATCATTTTCATATTTTATAAGATTTGGATTACTTTCTCTACGAGCTAGGGCATTACCGCGAATAAATACCTTTGCTGTTGTATTGGCTTTATCTACACAAGCATAAAACCCTGTCATATCATTACTTGGCGTTGGCGTTATTGTGCTTGGCGTTATTTTTGACCATGTAATTGGAGGTGTTATGGTATTATCTGGACAGGTGGCCGCTGGTGGTGTGGGTGGTATGGTTGGAACGAGTGGTGGTGTGGTTTGATCTACATAGTCAATTAACACATTAGCCGTATTACCACTACTATAATCTCCAGATTTCTGCCAATTGATCATGGCATCTTCTACAGTGTTGGATTGAGCTATATTAAAGGGATTAAAACCTGGATTAGGACAGTTATCAGCATTAACATACTTCTTAGTATATCCTGAACAAGTTACACCTCCTGTAGAAACTTCCACACCGTCCTTAACTTGCCATCTAGCGATACGAGCAGATTTTGACCAATTTGTGTTAGTATCTTTAATTAAATAATAAGCAACTAATGAATATACAAAAGCATCATCTTTTCCTGATGTAGTGGGAATCACCTGACTAACAAAATTCCGTTTCCAAAAAACTAATATAGGAGTTTTAGTATCATCATTTGGGTAACGCAGTTGAGGTTTTATTGCGTTAATACCAGCAGCATCATAAATATAAATAGCTTCTTGTAAATCACGAGAAATATGATCCAGTGCTATTTGGATTTCTTGCTCAGAATTTATCTTAATTTGCTCATTGCTATCTGTGGTTATCACACTAATCATAAACTCTAGTAATAGTGTGATAATTATAGATGACATCGCTAAAGCTACTAACAATTCAACGAGAGTAAACCCACCAGATTTATCAAGAGATTTTGAGGACTTGAATTGATTTTTGAATATAAATTTAAGTATCTTGATCATCATTGTATTGTCCTTTTTTAAATGCACCAAAGGCAGATTTTCAGATGTTTCTGATTTAGAGGGTGTTTGAAAAGTTATGGTTGATGTATCAAATATTTTTTACCCCACCCTAACCCTCCCCTTGTAAAGGGGAGGGAACTGGATTTTTATTGTTTCCCCCCTTTACAAGGGGGGACTAAGGGGGGTAGCAATGTGATGAAAATTACGGAATACCACTTTTCAAACATCCTCTTAGATTAAATTATTGCACGGTGGGGATTTTACTCGCTTTTTATGGGAAAATTAATGGTGAATTTGATTGAATTAACCTCAGGGATAAACCAATTTATTGACAAGGTTGATTATTGAACGCAACCCAAGCGGGAACATAAACTGCCAAAAGTGGTACTACCGCTAATCTCAACTGTTGTTATCAAGATTGGCGCTTGTTTATTAACTAAAATACCACCTGTCCTAGACCCTAGAATAGTTTGATCAAAATCCAAGTCTTCTCTATATATTCTAATCGCTAGACGATAGCCATCACTTGTTTTCGTACCTGCGGGCTTTATTTGAGCCGCTTGAATGTAAAATTCATCAAATGGGCTATTTTGATCTGGTTGACAAGTTGAAATTGGATTACAAGCCGTGATGGTGCTATCCTTCTTAAAGAAATACAAATCTGTATCTGTTTGTTGAGGAACCGGCATTGCTGTTTCTAGATTTATAGGAGTATTTGGAGTTTCTGTAATTACTTTAGTGGGCGCTGAAATTGAATTATTGCTGACACCATTAATAAATGTCTTAGCAGCTTGAACAGCTTTTTCTGTAGTTTTCGACTGCACCCGGACAGCCGTAGACATGACCAGGACAGGTGATATAGCAGCCAAGAGAATAGCAATTAAAACTACCCCTGCTAGTACCTCAATAATTGTGAAACCAGAATCACTAGCAGATAAAATTTTTGGCTGTAGTTTGGTTTTTATCATTATTTTATCACCTCTTTGTAAGTTTTATGTAGGTTTTATTATTGACAGATATCAGGACGTTGCTTTGGATCTTCTATGGCAAAGTTAGTATTAGAAGTCTCCTTAGCACATAACAAAGTTTGTAACCATGTATCACCTCTGCTAACTTCCCGTAAATATTCATCCGGTGGTTCAGGTGGTGTGACTGCGAGTTTACTGGCAAATAAGTCGGGTGACTGAAATAACAACCCTACATCGTAACTCCACTGTCTTGTCGGGGGACTATTAAGTTTCTGAGGTGGATTTGTCCCTGTAGCATAGGCACTCTTTTTTACCTGCATAAAAGCCCCATTGAGCTTGATTTTACTACTAGTCCAATTCTCTATAACGCGAACCAAGTTATTTAGACCACCATTTAGACCACCATTATCTACTGTAGGTTTAGCAGGATTGTCACCAGCAGCAATAATCAGATTAAAAGTAGTATCGTTCTTAGCTATTTGTTGGCTACCTATTGCATAACCCAATTCCTTGAAGTCGAAGTCTCCAGAAAGCAAAGTAACAGCATCAGCTAAAATATTCGCAGGTCGCCATTCATCACCTGTGGTACAATTAGGAAATCTGGAGTCACCAGAACGACAGGCAAAGTTGGGATTAAATGTACTGCGAGTATAGAAGTTACTCCAATCATCTGCTAGTGTATTAGTAAATTCCTCTTGAGTGTGTTTATTAAAATCACCTTTAATATACGCTGGTAAGTTGGTAGCTAAAGTTAACCCCTTTTCCTCTTCCTTGTAGCTATTTGTTCGCCCCAGTTTCTCGCCTTTAATGAGTATAATTGCACTGGGACGGCGTGTGGTGTCGTCTGAATAATCTACAGGACTTTCAAGTTTTCCAGCGTCGGTATTACCCGCACTGATATCTGGTAAAGCATCATCACGAGTCGCGTAAATAATACCGCTATTGGGTAATAAATATTCTGAACCACCAATGGTTGTTGTCCGTAGTTGATTCAGGTCTAAAACTGTAGCGCGAACTTTTTGATTTTCTCTCTGGTCAGAAAAGAAGGTTTCAAAAATTGCACCATGGGGAATCACGGAATTATTAGGATTAATACTACCATCTAGAATTTGTAGAGCGCAAATTTGAGCATCAATACCAGACTGCTCTGATATAGTTCTATTTGCTGGTGTTTTTGCTAATGCTCTAGCTAGTAATCCCTCATCTATGAAACGTCCATTACTATAATTTAATTGAGATAGATATGTCAAAGCTGTTGCATAATCACTAGCTGTTTTAGTGGGTGCAGGATAAACTATACCCCTATTAGATTTACCTTGAGAACCTTTTTCAATATTAAAAGCATCTGGTAGACTGTTCATATTTTTGTAGCTATTATTATCAGTAGGATCGTAATAACTACTCACACAGGCTATGGGTTTGGGCGGTTGGGTATTGTAGTGATAAACTGCTGTAGCCCGCATTTTTAGATAAGGTGTTGTTGTATCCGTAGAACTTATTGTTCCTGCATTATCAGGCCATATTGTTTTTACGTTACTGTTAATACTACTAGGAGTATCATTTTTACTCAAATAAACACCTGCCCCCGTAACAACTCGTAAACCACCCACGGGTCCTGTGGTACTTGTTGGTACTTTGGCTGCTGCTAATTCCCAGTCTCCATCTCTTTCATTAGAACCAATATCTGCTAAATTCCGTACTAAAGAGGGTCGTGTGCGAGTTTGCGTAGTACCACTTGGTAAATCCCATTTAATGCCAGTAATATCTTGGGTATCCTCAATATATGAACCAATAAACTGATTTTTACTTGTATCCCACCTCAGTTCGGGTAAATTGTTACTAACTAGAACTCTATCACCCAATCGTCCTTCTTTTCCGCTATTTTTCTTCAATTCTTTTGGGTCGCTGACCTTGGGTTCTAAGGATGTTCCGCTAATGTTGAGTGATAGATTAGTATAATTAACACCTGTTTTACCGTCTGTTGGGTCCGTAGGATAAACCCAGTTATCAATGGGACGCAGGGTATCAGCAGATCCTTGTAATAATGGGTTAGGATATGGTTCTGTAGCACCAGAAGGATTATAAGCAACTTCTGTATAAGGTACACGACGAGTCCGTCTTTTAAAGTAAATTTCTAATTGTTGACGACGGTATTTAGTGGTCTCTGTATTATTAAAAGTTATTCCTAATGCTGTTTGTTTGAGTGCAAGTCCGTTTTTAACTTCTGTTGGATCATTAGCACCTGTAGAATCAGCAGCAATTTGAGCTTCAATTAATTTATTAATCCGCCTTACATAAGCTAGGTTATTATAGGCTGTATCTTTGGGACTATTTGTCACTGATTTTGTTAAAGTACCAGGAGTAACATTATCTATTTTACCGTTGTATAAATCAACAGTCGCTCCCCCCGTATCACTTGCATCAGTAAACTTACCCAGAGCTAAATTACCACCAACAATAATTTTGGCATTTTTAGGTTTATAGAAACAAGACGCTTCACTACTAACTTGATATAATTTAAGATTACTAACACTTCCAGCAGCCAGTAAATTACTATTTGTAAAAACCCCACCATTCAAATTTGTAGAAGAATTTAATTCTAGATCATCGTCATAAACAACAGCATTGTTATTTGTTGGTGTTTGTATTCTGTCTTGTTGATACTCTACAGCCCCGCCCAGACTACCAGCAATCTTACCATTATATACTTCATAGTTACTAGTGTTGGGAGGATCAGTAATTCTGGCTGTAGCGGTATAAACAAAAAAGGCTTTCTTGATTTCATTATCTTGTCTCACCCAACCAGTATTACCTACTAAACTGGTATCGGTACTTCCACAATTAGCATTTAATGTCCCCTTGACTACTGGTGGATTTCTGGCTTCTAAAGCATTTCTGGCTCTGCTATACTGACCATTTACCACTGGTGGGGTTTTAAAATAAATACCGTAGAGGGTATAGCTATCAAATTTCCCGTTGCTGTCAGTATCAACAGGAAACCTCCAAGCTGTTTGTAGTGATGGTGGTAGTGGTGGTTGTCCCTGTAAAGATAGTGTTAGTTTAGTTTCATCACCAAATGTATATTTATCTATATTATTAACAAGAGCATTATACAGATCATTGTCTGTTGGTGTAGTTTTCGACAGAGTTTTATCCTGCAATAATTTACTAATTTTTGCTTTACCTCTATCAATTGCTGGAGTAGCAGCAGTGATAACAGACTCATTGACACGGACATTACTAGCATTTTTCGCCCGGTCAAAGGAGCGGAACATGATAGCAGTGGTTAATAAAACTACTACTACCGATACCATTACCACTGTTGGCAATACGAAACCTGCGTTTGCAGCCTGCTGTTGTTTTTGACTACTAAAAACAGTTCGCAATAACCAAATGAGTTGTTTTTTTATATTTGCTAAAAACCGCCGGATAAATCTTGTGGAGTTTTTTGTGATTATTTTCAATGGGTGACGTTTTTGAGACATGACTGCTTCCCTGATAAATAATTGAGCGGGTAGGGGTTTAGCAATGCTAAACCCCTACAAATCTAGGTTTTTCGTGATTTTACAAAAGTCAATGTCCCAACCCTTTTGAGTATATATTGGTGGGAGCAACTACTGGAGTTTTATGGGAATAGTTGCCTGTTTCTATTCATCGTATTTCTTTTATAGCATTGTTGATACGCAAGTTCTAAACTGGAAAATACTGAATTTTTCAACTGCAAATATTATATTTCTCCTGAATACTGATAGTATATCTACTTGCTTAGACAATTGCACCAATAATTATATAAATTTTTGATAAAGCAACAGCAACCCAACGCTCATGTTGGGTTATGGCTTCACCCCCCGTCAGGGATACTTACCTCAACCCAATCTACAAATCAAGACTTTTTTCGATTTGAACAAGGTATTGATCAAGCAAAATCGGCGGTTAGAAACCGCATCTACACAAGCAAAGTCCACCTGCTTGGACTAATGCAAAATTAAACTTTTTGTAATTGCGCTACTCTGGGGTCTACTATTTTTTGTCCTAAACTCAGGAATTTAATCGCTACAGAAACCTTATTCCCTTCTCCGAAAATGTGGGTAATTTCCCCAAGCCCAAAGGACTTATGCAATACTCTGTCACCGACTTGCCAAATTCCAGAAGTGCTTTGTTTACTAGAAGTTGCAGAGGTAGTTTTAGTAGAACTCCGGGTAACTTTATTTTGGGTAGTCAGTAATTCTGCTGGTATTTCATCGAGAAATTGCGATCGCATTGCCGGTTCTCTAGACCCATATAAACGCCTTTCTCTGGCATGGGATAAGAATAAACGTTCTTGAGCGCGAGTAATACCAACATAACATAAACGTCGTTCCTCTTCTAACAATGAAGGATCTTGTAAGGAACGATAACCCGGAAAAAGCCCCTGTTCTAAACCCACCAAAAAGACAACCGGAAACTCCAACCCTTTAGAAGCGTGTAAAGTCATTAACGAAACCGCTGTTTGTCCTTCTTTTAAATTATCTAAATCAGAACTCAAAGCCGCACTTTGCAAAAATGCCTGTAAAGAAATATCTTCTCCAGCATTTTCTTCTTGAAATTGCAACATAGCATTATGCAATTCATTGACGTTACTGATTCTATTATCAGCTTCATCTGTAGCTTGATCTTGCAATTCTTTAATATAACCAGAATCTTCTAAAATACCTTGTAAGATTTCCGAACCGGGAACTACTTTGATTTGTTCTTGACGATTGTAAATCATGGCTGCAAAATTATTTACAGCTTTCGATGAACGTCCTGCTAAAGTATTTACAGATGTTTCATCACTTAATATTTCCCATAAAGTTGTTCCTAATTGCTGGGAAGCATTCACCAAAGCATCCACAGTAGCCTTACCAATGCCCCTGCGCGGTGTGTTAATCACCCGTAATAAACTTACAGTATCAGCAGGGTTATTAATTGCCCTTAAATATGCCACAGCATCTTTAATTTCTTTACGATCATAAAATTTCATTCCTCCCACAACTGTATAAGGAATTTGATATTTTACTAATAATTCTTCAAAAGGTCGAGATTGGGCATTAGTTCGATATAAAATTGCAAAGTTACCCCAATTTAATTCCGGGTGTTGATTTTCTAAATTTCTAATTTGGTTAATCACAAAAGCCGCTTCTGCCATTTCTTCATCAGCTTTATGACAATAAATTGCTTCCCCTGGTTCTCTTGTGGCTTTGAGAATTTTATCAATGCGTTGAGTGTTATTTTCAATTAATTCATTCGCAGCTTGGAGAATATTTTCACAAGAACGATAATTCTCTTCTAATTTCACCATAGAACGAGTATCATCATCTGCCAAACCATCGCCAAAATTTTCCTGAAATTCTAGCAAAATGGTAAAATCTGCCATTCTAAAACTGTAAATTGACTGGTCAGCATCACCAACCACAAACACAGACCGATTTTGCCATTTCCATTCACTTTTACGGCTTTCTCCATTTGTGACCAAAAGCTGAATTAAATCATATTGAGTCCTGTTGGTATCTTGATATTCATCAACTAGAATATGACAAAATTTTCGATACCAATAACTTAGAACTTTTTCATTTTGTTGAAATAATCGGGTAGGAATTAAAATTAAATCATCAAAATCTAAAGCGTTATTTTGGGAAAGTTTATCCTGATAGCGATTATAGACATCAGCTATGACTCTACCGCGATAATTGGGCTGTTCACTTTCAAATTGTTGGGGAGAAAATCCTTGATTTTTAGCATTACTAATGGCGTAGCGTACAGACTTGGGTTCAAATTTCTTACTATCTAAATTTAAATCTTTAGTAACTATTTCTTTAATTACACTTTGCACATCGGATTCATCAAAGATAGAAAAGTTTTTATCCCATTTTCTGCCTTTTTCATCTTGATATTTTTCGATATCAAATCGCAGAATCCGTGAAAATAAACTGTGAAAAGTTCCACACCACATATCTTTGATTTTAGTGCGGTAAACCTCTGATTTTAGTAAGCTTTGTTGATATTCTGTCAGCAAATCCAACTTTTTACCATGTTGCGATATGGCTAATTGTTCAGCAAATATCCTTTGAATTCTGTCCTTCATTTCCCTAGCGGCTTTGTTAGTAAACGTCACCGCGAGGATATTTTCGGGATTAACACCATGTTTGAGAATCAAATTAGCAATGCGGTAAGTAAGCGCACGGGTTTTCCCTGAACCAGCGCCAGCAACCACCAACAATGGTCCGCAGTGGTGTTCTACGGCTTGACGTTGACTAGGGTTAAGATGACTCAGGAAATCAATATTTGTGGTCATAAACTATAAAAATGATGAAAAGGACAATTTGTTATCGGGTTAATCGGTAAGGGTAAAACTCAGTACAAAGAATAAAACGAAAGCAGCATAATGGGGCAAAAACAATAAAAATTTACTTAAATTGCTAAAGTTTGAGAAAATTTGATATAATGTTAAGCTATTTAGTTTTATTCTTGCTTCCTAACTAGCAACTTAATGTTACTAGACTTTGTGTAAAGTTTTGTCATACTGTGAAGAACTGTAGATGTAAGATAAACCATAATCCCTAATCTCTCACCCTGATTAATGAGAGAAAGTACCGATTAACAGCCTTTTGGTTGTAAATATCTAGTAGTCTGTTAAATTTATTTTGACGGGTTTTTGGTAGTGCGGGCATCTTGCCCGCGTGAGCGAGACGCTCACACTACAGTCCATCATTTTTATCTTGACAAACTATTAGGTAAGAAACTCAAATTTCAAAATCATGGAAACGAAAATGCAAGAACCAGAATTTAAAGAAACCCAGTCTAAAGAAACAACCATACCCGAAATTAACACCCAAACCGGGAATTTGACCAAACTTCAGCCTCCTATGCAGCCTCAAGAAGAGTGGCTGAAATACGGACAACAGATTTCCGGTTTTCTGGGGACATTACCAGACTATGTAGGTAAATTCTTTGGTCAATATCAGCAACCTATTGTCAGTATTGGTTTAGTAGTGACAGCAGTAGTCACAGTTAAGGTACTATTGGCTGTATTAGATGCTCTTAATGATGTTCCTTTAGTAGCACCTACCTTTGAATTAATTGGTATTGGTTATTCTGTGTGGTTTGTCTATCGCTATTTACTCAAAGCCTCCAGCAGACAAGAGTTATCTGGGGAAATTACCACCCTCAAATCCCAAGTTGTCGGTAAGCACACTTCTAAATCTTAACTCACAAATTTAGACAAATTTAGATCCCCGACTTCTTAAAGAAGTCGGGGATCTTTTTTCTTTTCTTTTTTCTTTTTTACAAAGCCAAGAGTTCGTTGTTTTTTTGTGAATTTAGAATATGTCACATACGTCAGTCCAAATATGTGTTACGAAAAGATTATTTATAACTGAAAGATCACGGTTGTGTTTATAAATAACACATCTTACCATCATATACATATTTAACCTGTTTGGATAAGAATTTGTAAAGGTTTACCACTGCTCAACAGTGTCAAGTACCTTCAAGCCAGGGAATTAATTCCCTGTCTAATAGCTCAAGTCGGTTAAAACCGACTATTTTGGCGGTATTTATTCGAGAAATAGGATAATTTTTGATTTCGATGTCATCAGAGACTTGAGCCAGGGAATTAATTCCCTGTCTAATAGCTCAAGTCGTTTAAAACCGACTATTTTGGCGGTACTTATTCGATAAATAGGATAATTTCTGATTTCGATGTTATCACAGTGCGTTTCAACGCACTTTAGCTATTAGACCGGAACTTCAGTTCCGGGCGGGTATGAAAGCTTAGTTACCAAGTGAAAAGGAAAAAAATATGTTAAACAACTCTTTTCTCCGTCAAACCGCGACAACTATTGTTTTTATTGATGCCTCCGTTTCCGACTATCAGACCCTACAAACAGGAATTATCGAGGGCGTAAAATCAGTTATTATTTCCCCAAATCAAGACGGGATTGAGCAAATTAGCCAAATTTTACAACAACATCCCCACATCACCACCATTCATATCCTTTCCCACGGTGCGCCGGGATGCTTGTATTTAGGCAATAGTCAATTAAACTTAACCAATATTCACAATTACACCCAACAGTTACAACACTGGCAACGTCAGAATATTTTACTCTATGGCTGTAACGTCGCTGCCGGGGACGCTGGGGAAGAGTTTATTAGAAAGTTACATGAGATTACCAACGCAACCATTAGCGCGTCAGCCACAAAAACGGGAAATGCAGCTTTAGGGGGAAATTGGGAGTTAGAGGTTAATATTCCTGAAAAGAAGGGGAAATCTCCGGTGTTTGGTGCAGACACTTTAGCTCGTTATCAGGGTATATTTGCATCCCCATTTGCGACGATTTTAACGGCGGTTTATGGGCAATTAACTGCCTTTGCTGGGTTAGAAAGTTTTTGGCAGCGTTTCGATGAGGCTTTTGGTAGTCAATATAATCGCGTCTTGGCTGAGTCGTTTCTTTCTCAATGGCAGATGGGTGATTTTAGCCAATTTCCCACGATTGAGGTGGTAAGTAGCGATGTTTTGGGCAGTGCCAATGGAGCTTACGCAATTAGCACGAATAAAATTTATTTATCAGGCCAGTTTGTGACAACGGCGAGTCAGCAGTCTTTATTAGCGGTGATATTAGAAGAATATGGGCATTTTGTGGATGCTCACATCAATACTTCGGATAGTGCTGGTGATGAGGGGGAATTATTTTCGGCTTTGGTGCGCGGGGTGAATTTAACTGCGTCTGATTTGGCTCGTATTCAAGCGGAAAATGATTATGCGGTGATTTCTATTGATGGGCAATCTATCACGGTTGAACAAGCGGCAACTCTGGTGGGTAAATGGGACAGATTAACGATAGCAAATGCGATCGCAATTGTGGGCAACTATGCTTATGTAGTGGGGGACAACTTAGAAGTCATTGACATTAGCAACCTATCTAGCCCTGTTTTTGTTGGAACTTATGAATTTACTGTAACTCAGGATAGTGCTGGGTATTACGCCAAGGATGTACAGATTGTAGGAAACTATGCTTATGTTGCTGCTTCAGGTTTTGGATTACAAATTCTGGACATCAGCAATCCCACAAATCCTACCCTTACAGGAACTTACAATACATCTGGTTCAGCTTCTGCGGTACAAGTTATAGGCAACTATGCTTACATTGCCGATGGACAATCAGGACTACAAATCATTGATATTACCAATCCTTCTAATCCTACTCTCAAAGGAACTTACAATACTTCTGGTTCGGCTTCTGCGGTACAAGTTATAGGCAACCATGCTTACGTTGCCGATGAACAATCAGGACTACAAATTATTGACATCAGCAATCCCACTGCTCCCACCCTTAAAGGCAGTTACGATACTCCTGACCTTGCTTGGGGTTTACAGGTAGCTGGTAATTATGCCTATGTCGGTGATTGGAGATCGGGACTACAAATCATTGATATCAGTAATCCTGCTCTCCCCCTTCTCAAAGCAACATACAAGCCTGATGACTTTTTTTGGGTAAAAAATATAAATGTGAGTGGTAATTATGCTTATACTAGAGGACAGGTTATCGATATCAGCAATCCTCTTAATCCAATCAAAAAAGGTGATTACGCATCTAGCTGGCCTGATGGCATAGACGTTTCTGGCAATAATCTTTATAATGCAGGCTCTGGGACTGGCTTGAATATTTTTGATATTAGTAATCCTGATTTTCCAGTCAAAAAAGGATTTTACGATACCTCAAGTGGGGAATCTGTAACGGTATGGGTATCGAATAATTATGCTTATGTTGGCAAAAATTCTTCGGGAGTACAAATTTTTGACATCAGTAATCCTTCTAGCCCAGCACTAAAAAGTCACTATGGCTCCTACAACTCTACTCCCAATGTAAGTTTTAGTGCAAAAGACGTAGAGGTAGTTGGTAGTTATGCTTATATTGCTAGTTGGGATCAGGGGCTAAAAATTCTTGATATTAGCAATCCCAATAATCCCATCTCCAAAGCAACGCTTGCTATTCCAGGTCAATATTACGGCACTACAGCTTTACGGGTAATCGGTAATTACGCTTATGTGACTAACATTAACTCAGGACTATCAATCATTGACATTACCAATCCTACGGCTCCTACTATCAAAGGAAATTATGCTGGTGAGGGTTATGATGTACAAATCATTGGTAACTATGCCTATATTGCTAATGGTTACTCAGGATTACAAATAGTTAATATTAGCAACCCAACGACTCCAACCCTCATCAGCAATTTTTTGGGTAGTGGTAGTTATCGTCAGAGAGGAATAGAAGTTGTCGGAAACTATGCCTATGTCGCTAGTGAAACCCAGGGACTTTTAATTATTGATATTAGCAACCCATCGGCTCCGACCCTTAAAGGAACTTACAATACACCTGGGGATGCGACCCGTGTATCTGTAGTGGGCAATTATGCTTATGTTGCTGATGGTATGTATGGGCTACAAATCATTAACATTAGTAATCCGACTAATCCGACTTTAGCAGGAAATTATGATACCTCTGGCTCTGTAGCTGATGTGAGGGTGATAGGAGATTACGCCTATGTTGCTGACGGAGATGGGGGGCTAAAAATTATTGATGTGAGTACGTTTACTAATCCTTCCATTAATCAAGCCCCAACTGACCTTACCCTATCCAATAGCGCGATCACTGAGAACTTGGCAGTAGGAACAGCGATCGGCAGTTTTACCAGCACCGACCCAGATACAGGTAACAGCTTCACCTATAGCTTAGTTACAGGAACAGGTGCAACTGATAATAGTTTATTTGCTATTACCAATAATCAACTCACAACCAATACTGTATTTGACTACGAAACCCAAAACAGTTACAACATTCGAGTTAGAACCACAGACCAAGGTGGGTTATCCTTTGAAAAACAATTAACTATTGGAGTCACTGACCTTAACGAAGACGAAAGCTTCATCACCACACCCCAACAAGATATCATAGATGCTCAAGATGGAAACGACACCATCACCAGCACCTTTGCCAATTTACAACAAAACGACACCATCAAAGGTGGTAATGGCACAGATACCCTGATCATCACAGGGGGGACAGTTGATGATAGTATCTCCATAGATACCAGTAACACCACCAATCAATTAGATATTCCTGGGACAACAGTATTCGGATTTGAACGCTTTGATTTAACTAGCTTTACAGGTACAGTCAGCTTTGATGGTACTACTGGTAATGATTGGGTTAAAGGTGGTACAGGAAACGATGATTTAACCGGTGGAGATGGTAATGACTACTTGAACGGGGGAACAGGTACAGACCTTTTAATCGGTGGTAAAGGAAATGATACCTTTGTCGTAGACAATATTGGCGATAACATTGCTGAAGGTTTAAATGGTGGTATTGATACCGTTGAATCTTCTATCACTTGGACATTAAAAGCCAACTTAGAAAACCTCACCTTAACCGGAACAACCGCTATTAACGGTACAGGTAATAACCTGAATAATATCATTACAGGTAACACTGGTAATAACGTTCTTAATGGTGGTGCTGGTGCAGATACTTTAATTGGTGGCGCTGGTAATGATTCCTACTATGTGGATAATACAGCAGATAGCATTACAGAAAATCTGAATCAAGGAACTGATACCGTTTTCAGCAGTGTAACTTACACCCTCACCACCAACGTAGAAAACCTGACTTTACAAGGAACAACAGCGATTAACGGTACAGGTAATGACCTCAATAACAGCATTACAGGTAATACAGCAGCTAACGTTCTCACTGGTGGTTTAGGAAATGATACCCTCACTGGTAATGCAGGTGCAGATACTTTAATTGGTGGTTTGGGTAATGATAGCCTGTATTTAGGTTTAAACGATAATGTTGTAGATAACGTTAATTACGTTCTTGGTGATGCTACAGATACAGTTTATCAATTTGTGCGCGGTGTCGGTGGTGATAAATTGAACTTTACAGGTATTGCCAATTTTGATGTAATTACATCAGGTACTTCTACATTAGTGCGAGTTGGGGATGGTATTGGTGGTAATACTGGTTTTGGTACTGGTCAGTTATTAGTGACCTTATCAGGGACATCAGGATTTACCAGCGCCAATGCGAACTTAAACCTCTTTGGTGGTAATTTCTTGTTCAATTAAAACGAACTTTAGCTAGAAGACAGGGAATAAATTCTCTGTCTTCCTGATTTATATTAAACACGGTTGAGACATGGACTTTTACAAAATTACGAAAAACCTAGATTTGTAGGGGTAAAGCAAGAGCTTCATTGGTGTCAACTTAACGCAAAATCTTCATCCCGCAAGAAACTCAAGTTCCTTGCTAATAGCGAAAGTCATCTAAAAGATGACTAAATACTAGGAAAATTCATTAGTCCGTTTTAACGGACTTGAGCTATGAGACAGGGAATTTATTCCCTGACGGGTGTGGAAGCCAAACAAATAAGCCGTGTTAAGTATACATCATCATCCCATGATGTTTCGCTAAAAAACGCAAAAACGCCAACGGGAAAAAAGAGATTTATGGTATTGACAAACAATTTTAAAAATGTTATCATAAAGTCGATAAGGAAGAACTATCTTATTGTTAATTAAGAATAGAATGACAATATCCCCGACTTCTCAAAGAAGTCGGGGATATTTTGATCTTTTTATGTTTCAAAGCACTCGTAATACGCTGGGAATACTGTCTATTGATTCCATTGCTTGAATTTCTGCCAAAGCTTGTCTAAAGTCCCCTTCCCGGACATTGTGGGTAACAACGACAATCTCGGCTAGTTCTCCCTGAAAGCCAGTTTGGACAACTGACTCTAAACTCACGCCATAATTACCAAAACAAGTTCCCAATCTCCCAATGACTCCCGCTTGGTCTTTGCTGAGGAAACGGGCATAAAACCGGGTTACTAACTCGGTAATGGGGGTAATTTGCGAGTAATGTTGATGTCTACAAGCGAGGAGAGAATTTGGTTTCGTGGTATTGGTTTTGAGGGTAGCAACAAGATTTAAGATATCTGATGATACTGCACTAGCGGTAGCCCCAGCCCCAGCCCCAGGACCGAATAACATCACTTGTCCTATCGGTTCTCCCTCGATCAGAATAGCGTTATAAACACCGTTAATACTAGCTAAAGGGTGGCTGTGGGGAACTAGGGTAGGATGAACTCTCACGGAAAGTTGGGAGTTATCTTCATCTAAATGTTGAGCTATTCCTAGTAATTTAATTACGAATCCTAATTTAGCAGCATAGGCAATATCTGTTTTTGTAACTTGACGAATTCCTTCACAATGGACATCTTCCCGATTGATTCGCCCGTCAAATCCTAAAGATGCCAAAATAGCAATTTTATCTCCAGCATCTAAACCATCCACATCCGCTGTCGGGTCAGCTTCAGCATAACCTAATTTTTGAGCATCTGCTAAGACATGATCAAATTCACTACCTTCTGTTTGCATCCTGGTGAGGATATAGTTGGTTGTGCCATTGACAATGCCCATGATAGCGCTAATGCGATTAACGCTTAAAGATTGTTTCAGGGGTTGAATTACAGGAATACCGCCACCAACGGCAGCTTCTAGCAGCACATAGACACCTGCTTCATTAGCAGCGGTGAAGATTTCAGCACCAAATCGAGAAATTACGGCTTTATTGGCGGTAATTACGTGCTTACCATTTTTAATAGCTGCCAACATGAGTGTGCGGGCGGGTTCTAATCCCCCCATTAACTCTACAACTATATCTACGGCTGGATCATTAACAATGGCTTCTAAATCCGTAGTTATCACCTCTGATGATAATTCTACAGCACGGGGTTTCGTGAGCGATCGCACACCCACCCGATATATTTCAATTTCCTGTAACAGCGGATGACGACCTACTTTGTCTTGCAACAATTGAACTGTCCCCGTTCCGACTGTACCTAATCCAAGTATTCCTAATTTAACAGCCACAGATTTTGCACCCACATGAAATTTACATAAAACAATTGTAGGCAGAGCCATAAGCCCTACCTACTAATTATCTGCTTTTAATTGTCTAATAACCAATGACCAATAACAAATGACCACTGACCAATAACAAATTAGTATGTTTCTACGTGCCAGCGGTGGGCTTTCTTGAGGTTTTTTTGGTAATCACTCCAAACTACACCTTCTTTGGCCGCAGCAGCACTTAAAGCTGCATCAATACCATCTTCCATACCGCGCAAACCGCAGATGTAAGTGTGGGTTTTTTCGTTTTTAATCAACTGCCACAATTCATCAGCGTGTTCCGCAACTCGGTCTTGGATATACATTCTGCCACCTGCGGGATTATTTTGTTCCCGGCTGATAGCATAGGTAAGACGGAAGTTTTTGGGATATTTCTCTTGCATTGCTTCCAATTCTTCTTTATAAAGAATATTGGGAGATGTTGGCACACCAAACAGCAACCAAGAAAATCCTTTAAATTGATATTCTGGGTTAGCTTTTCTTTCTGCATCCTTAAACATCCGCCACAGGTAAGTCCGCATTGGTGCAATCCCTGTACCTGTTGCTAACATGATTACATTAGCTTCAGGATCTTCAGGTAATAACATTTCTTTACCAACAGGACCTGTGATTTTAACATCATCACCTGGTTTGATTTTAGTCAGATAGGTAGAACAAACACCATAAACTGTTTCACCTGTTTCTGGATGCTTGTACTCTAACTGACGAACACATAGGGATATTGTTTTATCATCGAGATTATCGCCGTGACGAGTAGAAGCAATGGAGTACAGTCTGAGTTTTTCAGGCTTACCATTTTTATCTACGCCAGGAGGAATAATCCCGATACTTTGACCTTCTAAATACCGCAAGTTGCCGGCAGATAGGTCAAACTTGAGATGTTGAACAATCCCAATTCCGCCCTCTTTAACTAAGGTTTCATTAGAAATACACTTACCAATAAACGGAGCATTAGGACGATAAATGTTCACAGGAACATCAGCATGAGCATCTTTTTTAGCTTTTGCTTGAGTCATGGTCTGGCCTTTTTTCTCCTTAGCTGGTGATTTAGCAAAGCCTTTAGCTTCACTAGCATTACTTACAGGTGTGGCTTTACCATGTTCCTCTTCATTAGCATTTACCTCAGCTTTAACTTCTGTGCTAACGGGAATGTCAGCAGTTGCTAATTCAACTATTTCGTTGACTGGCTGTGAATCTCTGCTAACTGTAATCTCAGCAGCTACCAATTCAACTTTGCCGTTGACTTGCTCTAAAGCTGTAACAGGTTGGATACTAACAATTTTACCGCCCAGGCGAGTGATCCGTCGCATTTCTTGATTCATGCGGTTGTAAGGTACTCTGATGAATACACTGCCACTTTTACGAATGGGGTAGTTGGTCTGATCAGTTTCTTCAGTCTGACGCAAACCCATCACTTCGTAAACGAAGACGCGGCTACCTGATTCTATATTGGCAGCACCCTCAACAGCACCTTGATTGTACATTCCTTATACCACTCCGATATTTACTTAACCGTTTATCAAAAAAAATCATTCCCATCCTTCTGCGAGCTTTAGTTTACCGGATTTTCGGATCACAAAACTAGCCATCTGGGAAAACAACATCATTCATCATGATGCCTTGCTCTGTCCACTCGCCCAAGACCAGTAGGTATGGCAAAAAACACACCTGTTCACCTTCTAAATTAGAGGATAAGTCTTTGCGAGAATGTTAATAGTGAATCACTTTAATCTTTTTTTCCGAAAATACATAGTTTGAGACTTGTCAAAACAGGATTTTATAGTATATTGGCACTACAAAAATCCTGGGTATGAGGACAAGCCTTTCCATTCAGAAAATATCCCTAAAGAGTATATTATAACCTTGTTTGGTTACTGAAATAAAACCACTTGTCCCATTCTAGCATGACAGTGCGCTAACCTATTTTTTTCCTTCTTTCTTCTGACTGGTCACTGAGCGAAGTCGAAGTCCTAACTCCTATTTTCTCTCAAATCTAAAAAAAATGTATCATCTGTGGCAGAATGTTAAACAGATAATTGCTAGAGAACTAAATTCTTTCTGAGCATAAGTCTTGTGAGAGTACACCCCTTCTGTTAAAATTTAGGGCAACACTAAGATTAAATACTTACCAGCTATAAAATTAGGCTAATTAGGACGAGTAACTGCTATAGGCGGATAAGTTATTTGTTTAAATCTGTCATCGTTATGCTGGATAGCCAGAACGTGGGACGATACTTTTGGGGTAAGCTCCTAGATTCAAAATCTGCTGTGAGAAAAATTATTGATTGACACATTTAGTATTTAGAGGGAATTTATGACTAAGCCGGAACGCGTGGTACTAATTGGAGTAGCCGGAGACTCTGGGTGCGGTAAATCTACGTTTTTGCGTCGGTTGATTGATTTATTTGGCGAAGAATTTATGACAGTTATCTGTTTAGATGACTATCATAGCCTAGATCGTAAACAACGTAAAGAAACAGGCATAACTGCACTTGATCCCAGAGCAAATAACTTTGACTTGATGTATGAGCAAATTAAAGCTCTCAAAGAAGGTCAAAAAATACATAAGCCGATTTATAACCACGAGACAGGTATGATTGATCCACCAGAATGGATTGAGCCAAATCATATTATCGTCGTAGAAGGGCTACATCCCTTGTATGACGAACGGGTAAGAGCGCTTCTAGACTTCAGCGTTTACTTTGATATCAGTGATGAAGTCAAAATTGCTTGGAAAATCCAACGGGATATGGCTGAAAGAGGCCACCGCTATGAAGATGTTCTCGCACAAATCAATTCTCGTAAACCTGATTTTGAAAAATTCATCGAACCACAAAGAGAATTTGCTGACGTGGTTCTGCAAGTATTACCCACAAACTTAATTAAAAACGATACAGAACGTAAAGTTTTGCGGGTACGGATGTTACAACGGGAAGATAAAGAAGGCTTTGAACCCAGCTACCTGTTTGACGAAGGTTCAACAATTCAGTGGACTCCTTGCGGACGCAAACTGACCTGTTCTTACCCCGGTATGCAACTTTACTACGGTTCTGATGTTTACTATGGTCGTTACGTCTCAGTATTGGAAGTAGATGGTCAATTTGATAACCTCGATGAAATAATTTACATCGAAACTCATTTGAGCAAAACATCCACTAAATATCAAGGTGAGATGACTCACTTGTTATTACAACACCGTGAATATCCAGGTTCTAATAATGGTACTGGTTTATTCCAAGTATTGACAGGGTTGAAAATGCGTGATGCTTATGAACGATTGACAGCTAAAGAAGCAAAACTAGCGGTTCAAGTCTAAAACAGCAGTTTGTGTCAAAAATTAGTGGAGGGAACAGTTGAATGTGTTCCCTCTTTTTTATTTCTGATTAAATTTACATTTAACAGTAATTTTGATATTACTGCTAGTTTCTCCTGTGACAATATAAGGGATTCCTGTCATTCCTCCGACATTAACCCCAAATTCTAATGTAACTTCAGAAACTTCGGCTAAAGCTAAATCTTTGAAGGATTGAATAATATGTTTTGAATAGGATTGAATAGTTTTTTGGAGTTTGTCTCCCTGTTCTTTAATATTCAGTTTTTCATTCAGTTTTTCTAAGCCAAAACTGCGGTCTGCTTGTTCAGGGGTGGGAATTATAAAATCTAGGTTCTCGTTTTTTGGAGGTTGGGGAATAGATACAGCAATATTTTCTGATGCTTCAATATAAATAATTGTTCCGTCTTCTAGTTGAATCGGCGTTAGTTGTGACATAAAGGTAAATTATCTTTTAATTAAGTTAGTATTTATATTATCATCTAGCGGTTCTCGGTTTATCTCGTTACCGGTTTCTGACTGGGAATGAATTCTAGAAGGCTCTGTCTTCAATGAGATTAGAGGCAGAGCCTCATCAACTGCATTCCTAGTCAGAGACTAGGAACGAGATAAATACTCCGCAAAAGAAGAGAAGAGGAAACTAAGCAAGTTATAATTCATTCATTATTGCCTTATGAACCAACCCATAACGCAGTGAAACCCAACAAAATCAATGATTGTCCCTAATGTGGAATAAATTGGATAAGTTTCTGGTAGACTACTTAACCAAAACCTCTTTAAATTGACCATTTTCAATCTTATACATACAATATGAACTATTAATATTAGATTGATACAAATAGTCTTTTTCCTTTGACCAATTTAATCCATAGCCAGAGGTTTTTTCAACAGGGAGTGTCAGAGTTTTCAAATTCTTGAGAATTTCTGATCTTGTCGGTTCATTCGATGATTTATTAATAGCTCCAATGAATGCTTGGGTTGCATCATATCCAGTCATGGTACGCCAATAAATATTTTTTTGTTGCCATCTTTTTATTGCACCTTTCATATATAAAGATGTTTTGTTTACACAAGGTGTGGCCAAACTTGCACCCTCAACAGCATCACCTCCTATATCTAAAGTTGGCTCTTCAAAAACAGACATAGCGAATATTATGTTCAGTTTTTTGGTTTTTTCTTGACTCGCTCTTGCAAAAGCTCTTAATATTGAACTTGTTTTTACACCAGGTATTAAAACAACTGTTTTTATTTGGTTTGAGATGATATTATTAATTTCTACATCAATATCTGTTGGACTTGTTTGTTCCCGATCAAAAACAGAAGTATTATTAATATCAACTTTTCCTCCTAAATCATCAAAAGCTTTTATAAAATCTTCTTGCAAACTTTGACCATAAACACTTTTCTGATCGTAAAAAATTGCTATACTATCTGAATGTAAAGTATTTTTGATATACTTTGCATAAAGTTTAGCTGCTTCTGTTGTAGTTTGGATAACTCGAAAAAATACATTGTCCTTCAATTTGCTGCTAGAACTTGTAGGAGATACTATTGCTAATCCTTTTCGTCTGTAAATGGGTATTGCTACCTCACTACTCTCACTTGCATGATGTCCAATAATTCCTAAAATATCTGATTCATTAACTAACTTTTCTGCTACTTTTTTTGATATTTGTGGTTCATTACCATCATTCGCAATAACTATCTCTAGCAATCTGCCATTTTTTCCTCCACTTTTATTAAATTCATCTTGAGCATCAGCTACACCCATAAAAATTTCTTTGGACGTAGATCCGTAAAAATCAATTCCAGTTACAACTGCCAGTTTTAAAGGTTTTCCTTTCCCTGTTGACCTAGCTTTAGTATTATTCAAATATATTTGGGGAATTGGGTCAGTACGATTAGCCTCTGTAGCTAAATAAAAAAATTTCTCTGCATTTTGATAATCTCCTTTTTTAAAATATTCGCTTCCCTTATCCAGATGAAAATTTATATCATCAATAAATATTTTCGATTGTTCACCACTAGTTTTAATATTTCTAACACATTTATCACTCCCTTCTATTCTTTCTCCAATAGGACAAAAAGCATATTTATACTGATACCAACTAAATGCACCTATAAGTCCAACTACCACCCCTGTAGCAACACTTGCGAAAACCACAAATATATTCTTAATATTTTTTTTATATTCTAATTTTTGAGAATCATCTAAATACCGTTTATCTAAAGAGCTTAATCTTTTATCTTTTGCCCAAACTGTAGCTTCTTTTAACACCTTACCTTTTAACAGGTACTTATGCGAATAATCTGATTTTACCCAATCATTCAAAGACTCAGAATAGGGACGTAAATCAGCTAATTGATTATCAATCCATTGTTGATTAAAAACTTCTCGATAAATGGGATTATAAATCTGTAAATAATTATTTCTTTTCACCACTAAACCCGATAACTGTAACTTTCCTTCCTCTCCAGTATTCTGACTAACTATTTCTCGCTGTTGATAAATCTTTTGATAAATATCTAATAATTCACCTACCATTTGTTCATCAATTAAAATGCGTCTTTCGATGGTGCGTAAATGTTCCGTTTCATCTTTTACTTGCCAATTTTCAATAATATTAGTTCTAATTAAATTATCTAACCATTCTTCTTCATTTCCTTCAGATAAATCAGAAGAATTTAAAACTAAAATACAGACTTTTTGAGTTAAAAAAGGTTGTCCTCCAGTCCAATTTAAAATTAATTCTAATAACTTTTCCGGTTGATTGGTTTTAACACTTAATCCCTTTGCTAATGCTTGAGATTCTGCAAAGGTAAAACCTGTTAATTCTACTCCATAACCAATATTAAAGGGAGTACGATTTTTATCTTGAATTAAATCGCTGGGAGTCGCTACACCTAATAATACAAAACTCAGACGATTATATTCAACATTATCAACTCGACGATTATAAAAAGAGCGAATTAAAGCGAAAAAATCATCTATATTAAACTGTAAACTGATGATACTATCAATTTCATCTATAAAAATAACGATATTTGAATCAACATATTTTAAAAGAATATCTCGCAGAAAATTACCAAAGAAATTTACCGCAGACAAAGATTCTTGATCATATTTATCCCACCAACTGTCTATATCACATTTTTCATTTAATTCAAAGGTATTAATTAATTCATTAATAATTCCTGCATACCATTGTAAAGGAGTAATATTGGCTGAACCAATATCAGTTAAATCAATAGCAGCACAAGCAAATCCATCTACTTCTTTAAGTCGTTTCATTGTTTGAACTCTTAAAGAAGATTTACCCATTTGTCGGGAGTTTAAAACATAACAAAATTCTCGCTTTTTTATAGCCTGATATAGTTCATTATCGGCTTTTCTGGTAACATAAGTAGGCGCAGAAGCTGGGAGCGAACCACCTACTTGATATTCATAATTAACTGAGTTTAAATTTTCCATTTCACTTGTTGAATACTAATAAATTAGCGTAGCTCCTATGCTATAGCGGTTCTCGGTTGAGTGAGATATAAGAACCCCACCCCCAACCCCCTCCCCGCAAGCGAGGAGGGGGCTTATGATGTATCTCATTCAAGTGCATATCGTTATATTATAATCTTCAGTAATTGGACAAAAATATTGACAGTCATTGCGAGGGAAGGCAAGCAGTCACAATCCTTGGAATTGCTTCATTTCACTTCGTTCCATATGGCTAACGCAACGCTTACGCAATGACATTGTGTAATTAATTCTGTCTCACTACTTATTATTGAAGAATTTCGGTAACAATATCTTCTGGAGGTATTCCTGCTTGAATTAAAGCATTTGTTAATCCTTGCTCAAAATTATCATCTTCAATAACAATTTTATCATTTAGTAATCTAGCATGGAATAAAATAGTATCAGTCCAAGTTTGTTTTTCCCAACCTGTCATAATAATCAAAAATTGTCCTGATTCTTGATCACAAACTGAACTAAGTTTAAGTTTTTGTAATCGAGGTTGAATAGCAGATTCTTTTCTTAAAACTTGGGTTAAAATCTGAGTATACTTTAGTGATTTATCCATTGTAAAATTACCTCATTTTCAGGATCAAAAACAATTAGATTAATTTTATTACGTTTAATAACCAATTGAAAAATAGGTTTTTGAAAGTGTTTTGAATAAATAGCTTGACTAATTCCTAAAAAAAGTTTTCGTTCTGGTTCTTGTTCTTCTAAAGCCCATTGATAAAGTTGAAGTTGTCCTATGGTTTTTTCTAGTTCACTGATTACAGAAGGAGCATCAAAATCTTTAATTTCGATGGCAATTTTTTGGTCTTCTTTATCAGCACTGAAAAATTTTTCTGCCCCTAGATCGGCTTTGAGTAATGTTTTTTTTAGTGCTAAAATTAAGGGATCATCGGTAATTTGCCAACCATCCTTTTCTAAGGTATGACGTAATGATAAGTGTAAATTATCTCTCCTAGACATTTTTTTGTTAACTGTTGGTTATTTAGATTCCATATCTACTTTCATAGCACTTTGATAAGTAAGATAATACGGCTCTTGCGTCTCTTTTATGGTGATTGAGGATCGATGATAACAAAACCCTTACGGGACAAGAGTTATAAACAATTATTTCGATATTTTCAATGAAATGCCTACACAATAGCGCTTTCAATGATTTTGAACCAGGCTTTCCATAAAAATAACCAAAGAACCGATAATACTTGCATTATATACCATGACAGGACTTTGACAACTATTCTATCAAACATCATGTAACAAAACTTTACTATTACCTAAATTTTGCTTTTTAAATGACATCAATTAATCTTGCAAGCGATCGCCAAAATAAAGCCGATATAAATTACATAGTGGAATTACCTTATTACCTTTTGATTCTGCCAATCCCATGCTTTTTAATTTAAAAGCATAAATCGGTTCTAAGGTAACGGCATCATCACTATTAACCAATTTTAACATAGCTGATTTTAGTTGTTTATTTTCTTCCAAAATTAAAAGATGACGATACAAATGGTCTTCATATAATCCTTCTTCAGTGGGAGCAATTGCTAAAAATTGCTTTAAAGTTAAGTCGCTAGTAGCAATATGATATAATGCCGTTCTCACCAAATAAGGATGACCGTCAATCATCCCCATTAATTGCTTAATTTCTGTATCTGACCATTGTAATCCATGTCGTTTAACTAAATCCTGAACCTGTGCTAAACTAAACTTATTTAAATCAATTGGTAAACCCACATTAAAAGGAGATTTATTCACATCCAAAGAAATATAAACTTCCTGAGAATGGGAAATAACTAATCTCAGTTTTTGCCAAGTTTCATTATTTTTGCCTTTTTCATGCCATGAACGTAACATAGTGAAAAATTCATCAGCAATTTCACTATATTGAAAGATTCTATCTACCTCATCTAATCCTAGAATTACAGGCTGTTTCAATTCTTTTAAAAGATAGGATTGGAAATAATTTGTACAATTAGTTTGACTGCTATAACGTTGAGGTTTCCAATATTGATCTATCTTTTCTTCAATCCCTAATTCTAAACTGACATTGGCACAAAAAGACTCTAGAAAACTATCCAGATTTTTAAATAATTCTCGACTCCATAAATTAATAAATCCTGTTTGATAACCTTGCTTTTCTCCTTGATGTAAAATCCTACTCATTAATGAAGTTTTCCCCATTTGTCGAGGTGCTTTAATCCTAATTAATGCCCCAGGTTTTACAATAGCAGTGTAACAGGTAGCTTCAATGGGAGGACGTTCAACATAGAAAGGGGAATTTAGAGGAACTTGACCATCTAAATTTTCAAAAGGAATATTAATATCTCTTGGTTGAATAGGTTCAGATTTCGACTCAGGTACACCCTGAATAAAAGCTTTTTTAGTCGTTGCATCTTTTGTCCTCAAAACCGGAGTTAAATGCTCTGGAATATTTTCCATTTCAATGGCATTACATCCTAAATCAAAAGCACTTTTAATTGATTGTCCTGCAAATAAAGTATCGTAGAAACCAATAGCAAATTGTTTAGCGGCTTGATCACCAATTTTTTGATTCATCCCGACGACATAATTAACATAAGGATAAATACCTTCTGCTTGTACATCTGAATAACAAGCATTGAGAAAAACACAATCAATAAAAAAGATTTCTTGTAATGCTTTAAACAATTTGGCTAAAGGAGCAACTTTGACTAAAAAGGCTTCTCCATTATCTGCCATTAAAGCTAAACCCTGTTCTCCTCCACCATGTCCTGAGAAATGCACAATATCTGGCTTATGATCTAATAGGGTACGACGAAATTCTTGAGGACGGACTGCTTCTCCTATACTAATTTCAAATTGTTCACGGTTTAGGGAACGCTCCCAAGCACTTTTGATTTCCCTCACTTCCTCACTTAAACGCAACGGTTTTGTGTTGGTGGGGTTAGCGGTTAAAATAAGAATTTTTTTCATCACCGTCGTTTTATAAAGATATAGTTACCAATACTGTGTATGTGAAGTATTGTATCCTTTATAGTTACCAAAACCGTAACGGTGATCAAATCTCAGGCTATTTAGAGGTTGTTTGAAAAGTATTATATGAAACCCATAATCTCCAAAAACCTAACCCCCCTTCCCCCATTCCCTTGTAGGGAATGGGGGTTTTAAAGCCTCTCCCCTGGTAGGGGAGAGGTTTGGAGAGGGGTCTGTTTACACATTAAAAACTTTTAAAACATCCTCTTAGAACTTGAACAACAAGATCCCCGACTTCTTTGAGAAGTCGGGGATCTGAGTGCCTCTTGTTATACATACAAGCCTTTAGACACTGGGATAAAAGATACTTATTGCAAAAACTGTAATTATTGTTATGATTTCAGAAATTAGTAACTAATGTATTTCATTAGTGAAAAGAATCTATCAGGAGGAAATTCCTTTGTCTCGACGCTATTTATTTACTTCCGAGTCAGTTACAGAAGGTCATCCAGATAAAATTTGTGATCAAATCTCGGATACCATCATTGACGCGCTATTAGCAGAAGACCCTAATAGCCGTGTAGCAGCAGAAGTTGTAGTCAATACTGGTTTGGTGCTAATTACTGGAGAAATTACCACTAAAGCTCATGTCAATTATGTCCATCTTGCCCGTAAAAAAATTGCGGAAATTGGCTATACTGACGCTGGTAACGGCTTTTCTGCGGATAGCGCTAGTGTTCTAATTGCCTTGGATGAACAGTCAGCGGATATTGCTCAAGGTGTAAATACTGCTAAAGAAGCCAGAACCGAGGATAGTGAAGAACTATTCGACAAAATCGGCGCTGGTGATCAAGGGATAATGTTTGGTTTTGCTTGTAACGAAACCCCAGAACTGATGCCTTTACCCATCAGTTTAGCACACCGCATTGCCCGGAGATTGGCAGGAGTTCGCAAAGCTGGTATTCTCCCTTACCTGCGTCCTGATGGTAAAACCCAAGTTACCATTGTTTATGAAGATGGCAAACCTGTAGGCATTGACACCATCTTAATTTCTACCCAACATACAGCTACCATTGGGGATATTACCGATGATGCTGGGGTACAGGCTAAGATTAAGGCTGACCTGTGGACAGAAGTAGTAGAACCTATATTTGGTGATATTGCTATCAAACCAAGTGAGGAAACCAAGTTTTTGGTTAACCCCACTGGGAAGTTTGTCATTGGTGGACCCCAAGGAGATTCCGGTTTAACAGGACGGAAAATCATTGTTGATACCTACGGTGGTTATTCTCGACATGGTGGTGGTGCATTCTCCGGTAAAGACCCCACGAAAGTAGATCGTTCTGCGGCTTATGCGGCTCGTTATGCAGCTAAAAATATTGTTGCGGCTGGGTTAGCAGAAAAATGTGAAGTGCAGCTAAGTTACGCCATTGGTGTAGCGCGTCCTGTCAGTATCTTTGTTGATACTTTCGGTACAGGTAAAGTGGATGATGAAATTCTGTTGAACTTAGTCAAAGAAAACTTTGAACTCCGTCCAGCGGGAATTATCCATGTGTTCAATTTACGTAACTTACCAAGTGAAAGAGGCGGACGTTTTTATCAGGACGTTGCGGCTTATGGTCATTTAGGAAGAACTGATTTGGATTTACCTTGGGAACACACTGATAAAGTGGATGTATTAAAGAAAGCGGCGTTTGCTTAATCAGTTAGTTTGATAACAAGATTTACTTTGAGGTTATAGACAATTTAATTATCTATAGCCTCTTTTTTGAGAATAGCCCGCCTAGAGTTTTAACGCCCACCAGCCAGGGAATAAATTCCCTGTCTAAAAGCTGAAGTCGGTTTAAACCGACTATTTTAGCATAAATAGGATAATTTTTTTATTTTGAATTAAATAGAGTGCGTTTTAACGCACTTTAGCTTTTAGCCCGGAACTTAAGTTCCGGGCAGGCAGGTTTGTTATTAATCCCAATCAGGGAACATAGCTCCATCTTCGCCACCAATACCAATCCCTGTGTTATATATGCCAGCATCGGTAATGTTAAGATTGTCCATTGATGCTTGATAGACGTTGGAATCATTGACTGTGGCGCGGGTAAGATTTGCGCCGTTTAAATTGGCTTTTTTCAAATTGACGTTGGTAACAAAGGCTGATGTTAAGTTAGCACCTGCTAAGTTTGCTCCGGTCAAGTCAGCACCTTCTAAGTTAGCATTTGTAAGGTTAGCACCCTGAAGATTTGCGCCTCGCAAGTCTGCACCAATTAGATGAGTGCCACTGAGGTTGAGTCCTGATAGATTACACTGGATACATTCTCTAGTTGACAAAAGTTTCTGTAAATCTTTTTGGCTTCCAGCTTGAACTGAATTAGCTAGAAACAGGGGAGTTATCAAGGCCATAGCGGCTAATAGTTGAAGTTTCATACAATTTCCCCCTCTCACAATATAGTTATGTCTGTTCTTGTCCTCACGAACTCATTATCTCACTAATTGGCGAAAAAATGTTGATTTAAACTACAAGCTTGATATTTCTTTTTATAAATCAGCAATTGGGAATAGACAAGTGGTAAACTTTGTCAATTCGTAAGTCCTAGTTTTTTATAGTGGTTTTTGTTAAGATTGATGAAATTTTTCTGGTGAAATACCACTATGGCTTTATATGCAGAATTACATCGGCATTTAGGTGGTTCCGTTGTCCCTCGTGTCCTATGGCGATATTTCCAGCGTCATAATACTGAGTTGATTTCTCGCTTTGGTGAATATGCAGAGTTTGAAGATTTTTATACTCGTCCTCGTAATACTTTGGATGAATATCTAGAATTGCATACCCTTGTGGAAAGTGTGCAAACGGTGGAGACTTTACCTTACTTCATTTACCGCTTATTACGCGGTGCATATATTTTTGAGAATTTGGCTTATTTGGAATTACGCTATACTCCCTATTTGCGAACTCCTGAACATTTAAGTCAAGGTGAAAGAATTGATAAGATGGCGGAGATTGTAGATGTTGTGGGTAAATCTAGTCATGTACCCGAATATCCCATTGTTACTAGTCAAATTCTTTGTATGCACTCCCGTTTATCTTTTGAGGTAAATAAGGCAATTATTGATTTGGCGGCGCAAAATAGAGAATATGTCTGTGCGGTAGATATGGCTGGTGGCGATCGCTATTATGCCCAAAGAATGGCAGAATGGATCAGTTTATATAATTACGCCCATTCACTGGGTATTAACACCACGGGGCATCTTTATGAAACTAAGGATGGTTGTTATCCCGAATTGTTACCCTATTTAATGCGAATTGGTCACGGTATCCAAATTCCGCTTTTATATCCTGAATTGCTGCCAGAAATTGCCAGAAGAGGACAATGTTTAGAAGTTTGTCCGACAACTTACTTGAAAACAGGAACTTTACAGGATATTCGCCAACTCAAGTTAGTTTTTGACCGCTGTTTTGCAGCGGGAGTTGATATCGCTATTTGTACGGATAATGCGGGATTACATAATATGCGTCTCCCGTTTGAATATGAAAATCTTTTGACTTACGACATTATTAATTTTCAACAATTACAAGCTTGTCAAGATGCAGCTTTCCGCCATGCTTTTGCTTGGCCTCACAGTCAACGTCCAGCATCTTTGTTAACTGGGTTGTTGAAGTAGGGAACAGGGGAGTTGGGGGAGTTGGGGAGTTGGGGAGTTGGGGAGTTGGGGAGTTGGGGAGTTGGGGAGTTGGGGAGTTGGGGAGTTGGGGGAGTTGGGGAGTTGGGGGAGGCAAGATTCTTTTATCCGCTACCTCCGCTACCTCCGCTACTTCCCCTACCTCCCCTACCTCCCCTACCTCCGCTACCTCCCCTACCTCCCCTACCTCCGCTACTTCCCCTACCTCCGCTACCTCCGCTACCTCCGCTACTTCCCCTACCTCCGCTACCTCCCCAACTCCCCCTACCTCCCCTACCTCCCCAACTCCCCCTACTCCTTTAACCTTCTACGCCTTCTGTAGCACCACCAATGGATTTCCAGGCTGATAAGCCACCGCCCAGTTCAGCTACTGTGGTAAAACCGAGGAATTGTAAGGTTCTCACAGCTTGGGCTGATTGGCTGTCATTTTCGCCATAAACATAGATTTGGCGTTCTCTGTAGAGGGATATTTGGGCGCGAGATTCTAAGTCATTGAGGGGGATAGAAATCGCTCCTGTGATGCGGCTATGATTGTATGTTGAGCGATCGCGCACATCAATAATTGTAAAAGCAGGTTGACCCCATTGAAGACTTGTCTTTAAGTCATTAACATCAGCAACTAAATCAATACTCATAAGTTTTTTCTGCGGCTAATATCATCAGAAATCTACCAAATATCTCTTCTTAATGCGGATTTCTTTAGAATGACAGCAGATTCTAAAAATTAATCTTTTGTAATCATAATATTGTAAGCTAATGTTCTCTAGATGCAAAAAATACTTAATTTTTAATTTTTAATTGTTAATTCCTCCTATGGTATCTACTATTCAAGCTTTACCAACAGAAGTTGTATATTTAATTACGGCAGGAGAAGTAATTGATTCTTTGGTAGCTGTTGTCAGGGAGTTGGTGGAAAATTCTCTTGATGCTGGGGCAACGCGCATTGTTGTTTCTTTATGGCCGCAACTGTGGCGAGTTCGGGTGGCTGATAATGGTCATGGGATGAATTTGGATGATTTGCAACAAGCCGCAACTGCACATAGTACCAGTAAGATTCATTCTAGTGCAGACTTATGGAAGATTAACAGTTTGGGGTTTCGGGGTGAGGCTTTACATAGTTTAACAACTCTGGCAAATTTAGAAGTTTTAAGTCGTCCTTTAGGGGGAAGTGAAGGCTGGCGAATTAATTACAATAATGAAGGAGAAGTAACAGAAGTAGACTTTGCGGCGATCGCTCCTGGTACTGTCGTAACAGTTAATAATTTATTTGCTAATTGTGAAAACCGTCGTCAAGGTTTACCTCCGACAAATCAGCAATTAAAAGCTGTACAAGGGATAATTCAACAAATAGCTTTATGTCATCCTCATGTTAATTATCAAGTTTGGCAAAATGATAAAGAATGGTTTACGATTTGTCCCGCATTAACTGTGGGAAAACTAATTCCCCAGATTCTCACCCAAGTCCGACAAGATGATTTACATGAGGTAAATTTAGAAATCCCCAATCGGGAAAATTGGTCTTTGCATTTAGTGATAGGATTACCCGATAGATGTCATCGTCATCGTCCTGATTGGGTGAAAGTGGCAATTAATGGGAGAATGATTAAATCGCCGGAATTAGAACAGACAATATTTTCAGCTTTTCATAAAACATTACCACGCGATCGCTATCCTGTTTGTTTTTTGCATTTAACTATTTCCCCTGAACAAATTAACTGGAATCGTAACCCAGCGAAAACAGAAATTTATCTGAATGAACTACCTTTTTGGCAAGAACAAATTACTGAAGCCATTAATAAATCATTGCGGATTTCGGAAACTAATATAAAAGAATCTGTTCACACAACCAGAGTTAGTAATTTATTAAAAGTAGCAGAATCTAAAGGTGAATATAATTTCAATTCTCAAAGTTCTCAAAATTGCCAAAGTAATGAAAATCAAAATTATTTAAAAGCTATTGCTCAAGTCAGTAATACTTATATTGTGGCTGAACATTCTGGAGGAATGTGGTTAGTAGAACAACATATAGCCCATGAACGAGTATTATATGAACAATTATGTGATAATTGGCAATTAGTCCCTGTGGAAACTCCAATTATTATTTATCAATTATCACCAGCGCAGGTTTCCCAATTACAACGGATTGGTTTAGATATTGAACCTTTTGGTGATAAACTTTGGGCAGTGCGAAACATCCCTAATATGTTAAAACAACGAGAAGATGCTGCTGATGCCATTTTAGAGTTAAGTTGGGGAGGAGATTTACAAACTGCTCAAGTTGCTGTTGCTTGTCGGAGTGCAATTCGCAATGGTACAAAAATGAGTTTACCAGAAATGCAGACCTTATTAGATAATTGGCAACAAACCCGCAACCCGCGTACCTGTCCTCATGGTAGACCAATTTATTTATCTTTGGAAGAATCGGCATTAGCGCGGTTTTTTCGCCGGAATTGGGTAATTGGGAAAAGTCATGGGATTTGAAGCTTATCAGAGTATTATTTTAGTCCCGTCCCAATTTCAGCGCGGAAATTGCCGTTTTAAAGCTGCAAAAACTGGACAAGGGGCTGATGTTTGTAAATTCTCCGGTTTACTCCAGGTAAAGGGGGCTTTTTGAGCCGCAGACATCCATAAAAGTTTTTTGGCTCTAGTCATGGCAACATAAAGTAAGCGATATTCTTCGGCGATTTTCAGGTATTTTGATTCTTCCCAAGCTTGAGGAATATCAGGTATAGGTTTTTTGTGAAGTCCCGCACGAATTTGGGCGCGGACGACTTCTGATAAAGTAAAATCACCTAAAAATTGTCCTTGGGGGGGAATCCAAAATCTGCCAGGAATTAAATTTTCATGAAGAAAAGGCAAAAATACATAATCCCAGTCTAGCCCTTTGGCTTTGTGCATGGTAATAATTGTTAATTGCCCGGCTTTAGTATATTGTGCTTCCACATTTTCTGGTTCTACAGATTCAAATCTTTCGGAACTGACAATTTCACTTAAAGCTAATATCATTGCCCCCATAGAACTATTCCCAAAAATTTGCAAATTTACCCGTTCTGCAAGTTTATCAGCAGTAGCCAATTCTGCTTGATCATATTTTAAAGTTAAGGCAAAAAAGGAAATTATTTGATAAAATGGTAGTTCTAAATAAGCCCTAAGTAAACTTCGACAAAGATGAGCTGCTTTTTGGACTATTTCTATTTGGGGTGCGCTTAAAAGACTTGGATATAAAAATTCTTCGGGTAGACTAGCTAGAGTGTTAATATCTTGAGTCGGAATTAATTGCCGTTCGACGAGAACATCTAAAGTAGCTTTGAGATAATCGGGAGAATGGGGACGCTCACAAAACTGCAATAATGATAAGATCTCTTGAGGAACATGAGAACGGCGTTCTTTTTCTCCCACATCATAAAGTTTAATTTTATGTTCTTTGCATATTGGTTCTAAAGCCGCAGCTAACCATCTTCCTTGACGATTTTCTCGCACTAATATCGCTGCACAAGCTTGGGGATTTTCTGTAAATAGTTCAATTGCTCTTTGGGAAAGTAATTCAACTGTATGATGAATATCTCTAGGAGTATAAAGTTCCAAACCTTGTCCCACCGGTTCAGGATTGCCATTTTCTTGATTAACTGGTTGAATTTTCTGAATTCTAAATGGTGGTTGTCTACGATTAGTTTTGGCAAAATCCTGATTATTTACCCATTCTAAAGCAAAGTTAGCCGCATCAATAATTATTTGTGTACTACGACCAGCTTGATCCATTTCTGCCAGTCTATCTTGAGTTTGACAATCTTCACAAAATTCCCGAAAATAAATCGGGTCAGCAGGTGTAAAAGTGGAATTAATCGCTTGATTAGGATCACCAACTCTAATTAAATTTAAGGCTGATTTATCTAAGTTATCTCCAAATTCTTGACTAGCGAGTATTTCTAATAAATCTGTTTGTAGGGGACTAGAATCTTGAGCTTCATCTTCAAAAACAGCAAAAACTTTATTTTGTTCAATCCGGCAGGTACTAGGATTTTTTAAAACTTTTAAAGCCCCTAAAATCATATCATCGTAATCAATGAAATCTTGCAACTGCATGATTTTTTGATATTGTGCATATAATCCGGCTGCGACTTTCAAAATTCCATATTTATCTGAAGTTTGTTCACTCCACTTGAATAAATCTGCGGGTGATATTCCTGAACTTTTCGCTTCATGAATCACCGTATAAGCTAAATCTGGTAATACTTCCGTTCTTAACACTGACTGACGACGGAGTTTTTCGGTTTCTTCTCCATCAAATTGCTGTCCTGCAAG
Organism: Dolichospermum sp. UHCC 0406; assembly: GCF_009712025.1. NCBI lineage: Bacteria > Bacillati > Cyanobacteriota > Cyanophyceae > Nostocales > Aphanizomenonaceae > Dolichospermum > Dolichospermum sp. UHCC 0406. The sequence continues at coordinate 185,597 of NZ_VILA01000001.1, read as the reverse complement.
TAAGCGCAGATAAATTTCAGGATAATTAGTAATCCATTGTTCTACGGCTGTGCGAATGAATTTATGACTTTGATTTGGTGTGATTAAAGTCGCATTTTCTAACTGTAACCCTGACAAATTCGGATAACGACTAGCGATAATTAAGGCTAAACCATGCAAAGTATAAACTGCAAATCCTGTTTGTGGTAAAGATAATTTTTTTAAATTTTCCCGAATTTTAAATTTAATATTTGCAGTTGCAGAACGGGTAAAGGTGACAACAATTAACTGTTTATAATCCTTATTGCCCGTATTTAAATAATACTCATATTGACGAGCAATAGCGATCGCTGCGGCTGCCGCCATCCCCGTAGATTTGCCCGCCCCAGGCACAGCAGACACAGCCAATGCTCCCCCTCTCCAATCCGCCATTTGTGTTTGTCCTGGGCGAAGCTGGGCGCGAATGGTGGCGATATTCTCTGTTAATTTAGTCAGTGGTGATTGGTCATTAGTCATTAGTTTTTATACAAGCTGTGTAATTTGATTTAAGTTAATATCCTCAATTAGAGGAGTAGGTTCATTACATCATACGGAGCGCTGGGCGATCGCTTTACACCTTAATTTTGCTAAACTAGAATAAACCTCACACCAGCAGGAGGACATAATGACTTTTACAACTGATATCCAGGAAGATCAAGACTTACGCCCTTATTTAGAGACCTCTCTTCCAGATCATACTCAACTCCCAGAGTCGGACGGTACATTTGTGAAAAACTTCCAGGAACATCCCCAAAGTATTCTACTAACTGATTCTATCAACCCAGTATTACAAAAACATCATCCAGACCGACAATATATTATAGGTCAAAATAGTGCTATTTATTGGCGCATTACTGAGCCGCCAGAAATTGGCGCACTAGCTCCAGACTGGTTTTATATACCCAATGTCCCACCTTTACTAGATGGTAAAATCCGACGTTCTTATGTGCGTTGGTTAGAACATATTTCGCCATTAGTTGCTTTAGAATTTGTTTCTGGTAATGGTGCAGAAGAACGAGATAAAACTCCTTGGAAGGGTAAATTATGGATTTATGAACAGGTGATTAAACCCGCTTTTTACGGCATTTATGAAGTGAATAAAGCCAGTATAGAAGTTTATGAATTAATTGGTGGAGAATATCAGTTATTGTCAGCAAATGAAAGAGGACATTATTCAATTACACCTATGGGTGTGGAGTTAGGTTTATGGCAAGGTGAATATCAGAATGCAGAATTACCCTGGTTGCGGTGGTGGGATTTGCAAGGTAATTTATTATTAACTGGTGAAGAAAGAGCAAATCGCTTGGCTGCACAGTTACGGGCTTTGGGAATTGAACCAGAAGCGTAATATTAAATTAAATGTAATGGTGACGGTTTTGGATTTAATGGAAGTAGAAACAAATAGCCCGACTGGGAATTCATTCCCAGTCTAATAGCAAAAGTCATCTAAAGATGACTAAATTTGATATTAGGCGTTAAAACTAATTCTCTCATTAATCTTCTGTTAAACTTGCTTGTAATTCAACAATAATACTCTCCATAGACTGAGGTTTTAACTCTCCTTTGTGAAAGGCTGAGATCGCTTTTTTTGCATCTTCAGCAATTTCTTCACGACGAGATTCAATCATTTGATTTTTAATAATTTCTAATAACATTTCTCTTTGTTCAAAAGGAAGTTGATTAACAGTTAAAATTGCCTCTTCTAATGTCACCATAATCTAGGTTCTCTTAATTTAATTGACTTTCTCTAAATAGATTTAGGACTTAATCGAGGAAAAAGAGACATAGCAGACCATCCCTACAGCAAATTGCTTGACTTTGCAGTTACGTACTTTGAAGGTTGAACCGGAAGCTTAATATGATTGGGATTTTGGGTTAAAAATGCGATCGCACCGATTTTGGATTTACCGAGGGTGGGAAAGGTTGTATAATAATTTTATTGTTATTTACAATACTTGAAAATGGTTCCTCAAGATAAAGATTTAATTCTCAAAGAAAAAGTCAAACTGTATAACAACATCGGCAAAATAAACGATTGTGAAGGTCGTCTATTGGCAGAGCTTGAAATATATCCCACACCGCGTATTAATTGGGATTTTGAAATTATTGGTAATGTTGAGTGTAATGTACCACATTCCGCAGCTTTTCAGTTAAACCCATTAAATCCTTTGAAGGGATATTCTTTTTTCATAGACGAGCCATTTTGTAGCGGGGACTATTTTACGGTTATTGGTCCAGTAAGAGCGATGAGAGGTTCTACTGCTCAGGCGTTTTATGGTGATATTGACAAGACAGCTAATATATTTACATTTTATTTACCTAATACTCGCTTTCAACGTATGAGTAATGGACAAAATGTGTTAACTACACAGACAACAGAAACAGCAACTGGTAAACAAGTAGAATTGAAAACAGGAGGAAAATGTATAGACTTACCTATAGATGATACTTGGAATATCAGCTTGGAAATACGAAATGAAGCCCTTGAATGGCTCAAGCCAGAAAATCGCAATATAGGTACACGGATAACCACAGTTGGTCAGCTTTATCAACCAAAATATAAAGCGACAGAGCCTGAGACTTTCTCTGAGCTTCAAACCATTACACTCAAAGATACTTTAGATCGCCTCAAAAACCTCAATTGGGTTCTGTCTTATGCAAATGGGGGATATTTAGGATCTCTTTATGTTCAGGGTGAACAATATACTCAAGATATATTCCATCATGTTATTACGTCTTGTGCCGTCGCTCAGGCATCTCAGACTACTCCTTTAGAGCAATTAGGTTATTCATGGATCACATCAAACAGTGACCTGACGGGTTATTTAAAGTGTTTTTCTACTTTTGAACGCATGATCCAAAACACATTTTGGAATGATACCTTTGACTTTGTGTTAAATCAGTATTTCCAAGCAACACGACCAATGACATGGGAAATAAGAGCTAGTGCTGCTGGTGCTGCTCTTGAGCGGTTAAGTTATACCATTCTTGTAGAGGAAGAAACTGATGCGACTAAACAAGCTAAGTGCAAATTACTCTTTGCTATCAGGAAAAATAAAGAGGTTGAAACAGAATATAAAGAATATTGTAAGTCCTCTAAATATCAAAAAGAAGACGAGAAATATTTAAGCATGACTGGAATTAGATTGAGTCTTTTACTTGAACGAATAGGACTAATTAATGATATCAATCCTGACAAAATACAATCTTTTCTTGATGTCCGAAATGATGCTGTTCATCCCAGAGTAGGCACTATGACAGATGAACAGCGTTGGCCTTTAATTAAACAAGCTATTCAATGGATAGATGAAGTTTTATTATGGCGGCTTGGTTATAGTGGAGAATATCTTGATCGCACACAGGGAATATCTATAAATTCACGTTATGACCTGAGTTTACGTGATCCAAATTGGTAATTTAGATCATGTAAACTCAAAACGGCTTAATTATTCGACTCTATAGGTAGGGGTTTAGCAATGCTTAGTGGTGTCAACTTAGGCTACAAATAGCTTATTTGTTTAGCTTCCAAACCCGCCCGGAACTTAAGTTCCGGTCTAATAGCCAAAGTAAACTAAAGTTTACTAAAGAATTTAAAAATTTTTATGGTTATTTAGTCATCAAAAGACAACTTTTGCTATCAGACTGGGAATTCATTCCCAGTTGGGTTGTCGGGTTTTCGTTAAGTTGACACCTATGAAGCTCTTGCTTTACCCCTATAAATCTAGGTTTTTGATAATCTCGCAAAAGTCCATATTCCAACCGTGTTTAGTATATCTTGACTTTAAGGAAGTTGGGGTGAAATTGCAAAGATTTGAAAATGCGATCGCTAATTTCCCCGTCTCACAAATAGTAACCACCCCACGAAAAAACTGAAAATCACATCCTGTAAATCCTGATTCTGACAAATTAGATCATTAAACAATAACATCAGTAACAATTAACAACACGCCAGGGAATAAATTCCCTGTCTCATAGCTCAAGTCCGTTAAAACGGACTAAGAAACTTTGCAATTATTTAGTCATCTTGAGATGACTTTACTCGTCAATTTGCCAAGCATCTTTGGTATATTCTTCATCCAATACTTTCTTAGGACGAACCAAAACAATCATTTTTCCTAACAAGGGAATTGCTGGTGCAGTTTCAAACCATTGAAAGTCAATACTATCGCCGTTTTCAAACACAAAGTAATTGGAAATATCCCATTCTCTTTGAGCGCGATCTATAACGATCATAATTGGTTCAACTTTGTTTTGATGGGGGTTGGGGAAAATATCGCTTTTACCAATGACGACTACAGGATCTTCGGCATTTAGTAGCACTTTCCAACCTGGTAAAGATACCCAAGCTTGTTCTCCGGCAAATTTAACGATGCGAAATGGTTGAATTTCGGTAATAAATGGTACGGCTTTTAATGTTTGCGCTGTTAGTGGCAATTCACCGACAACTGGTAAAATCCGGGGTAAGTCTTCATCAATTTCTAGCCGATAAAATGGCAAAATAGGCGGAGCTAGTTTGGGAGCAACGCTAAAATCCATTAACAGTTGTTCTAGTTGTTTTCTAGCTGTTTCGGAGTGAACAAAGCGTAAACCTTTGGCAATTAAGCGCGATCGCTCTGATAAATCAGATTTTTGTCTAGCGTATTTCCAGGATTGATAAGCGATCGCATCTCCTGGATGTTTACTGAAACCTTCTGGTAAACTAGGAAACCAAGAATAATCTTTCACTGCTTTGGCTATATCCCTGACTACATCGGCATCAAGTTTGTATTGATATGTCAAATCCGCAGTCGTGGCTCGGTCTTCTTGGGTTAATCCACGCAATTCATATAAGACATCACTACTCTTGGTGCTATAATATGCCAATGTTGCCGATGATGAGCCAGATTTTTCCATAGAATTGTAAACCTGAGAACCAACAATCACCTGATTTTGTTGAATTGGTTCAAATCCAGTGGCTTCAAAGATGTCTTGGGGATTGTAACCGTTTTTTTGCAGGTAAGCGATCGCTTGTCCCCATTCCACCCAAGTCCCCTGTTTTTGTCTCAGCTTGACTAATAATTCTGTGGCTGTCTGTGCTGTATCCTCTGCAGGATTTTGAAGATTGGGCTGTGTTTCGGTCATAATTAAAAAGTGCGTCTTTAAAGTTAATACTGTCTGATGAGTGCGAAGAAATATAAAGTTGGGAAACTATATTCTTCTATTATGTGTGTTTTAATTATGAAAATAGTCAGAAAAAATAAGTGAGATATATAAACCAAGTTCGCTGTCAACGCCTAACCCCTGAAAGTGCCAAAAAACTTAATGTTCCCTACTCCCTCAACAAATGAGTAACGAAGTCCGCGCTATATTTAATCGTATTGCTCCTGTTTATGACCAACTTAACGATCAGTTAAGCTGGGGACAACACCGCATTTGGAAAGAAATGACAGTCAAATGGAGCGCAGCTAAACCTGGTGATACTGGCTTAGATTTGTGCTGCGGTAGTGGTGATTTAAGTTTTCGGTTAGCACGTCATGTAGGGGTAACAGGTCAAGTTTACGGAGTTGATTTTTCTGCCAACTTACTGAATACTGCTCAAGAGCGCTGCAAAAATTACTATCCCCTACCTCCTATTAATTGGGTAGAAGCAGATGTATTAAATTTACCTTTTGATGATAATTATTTTGATGCAGCCACTATGGGTTATGGATTAAGAAATGTTAAAGATATTTCTAGTAGCCTCCAAGAAATATACCGTGTTCTCAAACCAGGAGCTAAAGCCGCGATTTTAGACTTTCATCGTCCCCACAATCAACAGTTCCGCGCAGTGCAACAATGGTATTTAGATAATCTTGTAGTTCCCATGGCCACTAATCTCGGCTTAAAAGACGAATATGCTTATATTAGCCCCAGTTTAGACCGCTTTCCTACTGGGAAAGAGCAAATAGAATTAGCGCATCAAGTTGGTTTTGTGGATGTCACACACTATCCCATTGCTAACGGTATGATGGGAGTATTAGTAGTAATTAGATGATTGGTAATTACCCATTATCTATTACCCACTACCCATTACCTAATCCAAAAGCCTGTGGATTTGTCTCGAATTTTATTGTATATCTCACCCCCAATCCTGGGTGGATTAATTGGCTATTATACCAACGACATAGCCATAAAAATGTTATTCCGTCCCTATAAAGCAGTTTATGTTTTGGGGAAAAAAGTCCCGTTTACGCCAGGTTTAATTCCTAGTAATCAGGAACGGTTAGGACAAAATATTGCTAATGCGATTATGAAATCGCTACTGACTCCAGAGGAAATGCAAAATCTGGCGCGAAGACTCCTGCAACCTGAACGACTACAAGGCGGAATTTTCTGGTTATTACGTCTGGTAGTTGATCAAGTTAAAGGTGATAAAAACCCTCGTAGCACTAAGATTTTGGCGGGAGTTTTACGTGATTTATTGGGTGAATCTTTACCACGTCTTTTGAAGGTTTTAGCGCGACAAGAAACATTTTTAGAGACGCAAATTAACCAAATATTTGATAAGGTATTATTAGAGTTTCAACTTAGTGAAGAACAATCTGTCCGGTTAGCTGATTGGTTATTAGAGATAGTTTTACCTCCCGATAGATTACGACAAGTTATTATTGATTTTTTAACAGATCGGACAATTCACACCATTGATGAGAGTTTTCGCGAAAAAACCAGTGGTACTTATTGGGTAGTGGCAAATCTGTTTGGGTTGAAGAATACTTTGACTCGGTTACGGACATTTTGTTTAGATGAAAAGGAAGCAACTAATAAAAGATTGCAAGAATTAATTAAAGATTTAAAAATGCGCGATCGCATTAAGGAATTATTACAAAATTTATCTTTGCAAAATCTTCCTGTTGGTACAGTCCGTCAACTGCGAAAAACGATTAGAGATAGTGTGCGTGAATATCTCCAAAATAGTGGTAGTGACTTGCTCAAAGAATTAACAGAATCGGCTGACTGGGAAAGAATTTCTGTTGTCTTGTTAAATCGGTTAAGTAGTTCAGCCGTTGTCAACACTTCTTTAGAAGTTGTGGCACGGGATTTAGCATTAATTTTAGAAAAGTATTTAACTCAAGATTTAGAAATTATTGTTGCTCAAGCAATTCCTATTTTATCTATAGATCAAGTGATTGTGGAACGAGTAAAAGCCACCTCACCTGCTGAATTAGAAGATGCTATTGAGGGAATTGTCAGAAATGAATTACAAGCAATTGTCACTTTAGGTGGTGTTTTAGGTTTTGTTGTCGGTTTGTTGCAAGTAGGATTTCTATTTTTGAGTCAATCTATGTAATTGAGAATTGGGAATTCCTACTAACAACTGACAACTAACAACTGACAACTGTACGGGCGAAGCATTTGGAGAACTATTTTTGGCAATGACCGATAATTTATCTTCCCAATGCTTCGCCCCTACTAACAACTGACAACTGACATTTTACTTTTACAAATTTTAAAATCTCAAAGACTACAAAAAACCGCCTTGGTAATGTTCCTAGACGGCTCTATAATTTATCGCAATTACTAATTAATAGTATGAGCCTGTTTTCCGGTGGTTAATAGCAGTCATAGCATCAGGCTTGAGTAATTTACCGTTGTCTACGGTTGCGTATATTACCCAATGATCACCGCATTCTAGCCGCTGCTGCACTAAACATTCTAGATATGCACAAGCCTCTGTTAAGATGGTACAGCCATTATCCGCTTCGGCTTTGGGGAAGTTAGCAAATCTATCTTCTCCAGGTTGGAAACTCTTGCGAAAATGCTTCATGTATTCCAGATGAACACCTTCAGGGAGGATATTCAGCACAAATTTACCACCAGGATATAATAGAGATTCAACGGCTCGATCTTTAGCGATCGCTACCGTAATTCCCGGTGGATTAAAAGTAGCTTGAGATACCCAAGCACCCATCATCCCTGTAGAAAATTCTCCTTGCTTGGCTGCAATGACACAGACAGAACCAATAATCCGGCCTACAGCTTGTTCTGTGGGGGTTGCAGCTTGTTGAGGAACACGAACTTTCTTGGCTTTTCGCAAACTTTGAGCAAAGTCTGTACCGACTTCTTCGCAATATTTGAGAGTAACTTCATCAGGTTTAAACTTGACTTTTAGGGTATCAAAACCAAAACGATAACCAGCGTCTCGGAGTTTGCATTCTACCAAGTCTAAAGCTTCACCACTCCAACCGTAAGAACCAAATACTCCCGCAGGTTTGGTATTATCACCAGTAGAGAGGACAATTCCTAAAGCGGTATGAATAGGAGTAGGTGCGTGTCCACCTATGGTGGGAGTCCCAATGATAAAACCATCTGCTTGTTCCAATGCAGTGCGGATTTCGTCAGCGGTTGCAAATTCGCAGTTCACAGATTTAACTGCAACGCCACCTTTGGTTAATCCTAAAGCCATTGCTTGTGCTAAGGTGGCAGTGTTACCATAGGCAGAGGCATAGAGAAGTGCTACAGATATTTCTCTATCTTTTTGAGAGCGACTCCACTCACTGTATAATTTTGTTAATTCGATTAAACTGGTGCGTACCAAGGGTCCATGACCAACAGCATACATTCTGACTTGGAAATCGGAAATTTTCTCCAAAGTTGACTCAACATGAGTTGCATGAGGAGCCATGAGGCAATTAAAGTAATAACGTTGGTCTTCTTTGAAAGTTTCCCAATGATCATCAAATACTTCTTCACCGCAGATATGTGCGCCAAATAGCTTATCTGTAAAGAGAATTTGGGTTTGTTGGTCATAAGTACAAAGTGCTTCTGGCCAACGAGGACTAGGAGTAGGTAAGAATTTCAAAACATGACCTTTACCTAAATCTAGGGTTTCTTTCCCCCGCATGACTAAAACTTTGATATCTTGGTCGGTGAAAGCAGCACGTAAATTATTCGCAGCGGGAAGAGAACAAACAAAGGTAATTTGTGGTGCAAATTGTAAAATTGCTTTTAAAGTTGGGACACGGTTGGGATTAAAATGTCCCAAAATCACATAATCCAACTTTTGCACATTGATTGTTTTCTGTAATGCTTCCAAATAAATTTCTGTAAATCCTTCTGCTGGAGGATCTGTAATAGCAGTTTTATCGGATTCTATTAAATAGCTATTAGAAGTAGTTCCCCGTTCTAGAGCATACTCAATTTCAAATCTTAACCGCGATTTACTCCGCGCTCTCATCACCTTTGTGTTAGTAGCAATTGGTAGGATTTGTACGTCTCTTGGTCTGGAATCGCTCATGGATGCTTGTTGGGTCGAAAAAACTTGAGAAACCCAATTTTTAGCGGATTCAACAGCGTTAGAAAATGAATCTGGAAGTGTCATAATAATTATGAAAGATGGGTAAATATGAGGAGTCAGGAGTCAGGAGTCAGGAGAAAGAAAAAAAAGAAGAAAGAAGAAAGAAGAAAGAAAATTATTCACTGACAACTAACAACTGACTAATTAATAGTAATTTCCGACTTTGCGATGACGGACTGCGGTAATTCCATCTGGTTTGGAAACTTTTCCATCTGCAACTGTGCAGTATAAAATCCAGTGATCACTACATTCCATGCTATTAACAACTTCACATTCCATGTATGCGAGTGCGTCGGTAAGAATGGGTGAACCGTTTTTAGCAGTTTGGGTTTTTACTTCTGCAAATCTATCAGCACCGGGATTTAAACGTTTGAGAAAATGCTTTTTCAGGTCTTGATAATTGCCTTCTTCAAGAACGTTAAGAACAAAGCGATCGCCTACTTGCAATAAATTATCTAAAGCGCGATCTTTAGCTACAGCAATGGTAAAACCTAAAGGCTGTAAACTGGCTTGTGTTACCCAAGATGCGATCATTGCGCCGCTAATATCGCCTTTTTTGGCAGTGACAATATATAAGCCATTGCTAATTCTTCCCAACGCTTTTTCCATGTTCACGTCGAGAGATTTGATTTGTTTAATATTGCGTTCCCGGACTAACAATTGTCCTAAACCATTTCCGGCTTCTGTAAATTGTTTATAGGTAGCATCAGTGGGGGTTTCTTTAATGCGAATAGCCGGGAAAGCTTCCTTAATACCTAAATCAATAAATTTGCGTCTGAGAGTATCAATGGGTTCATCATCGCCACCATAGGACTCGAATAAACCCACAACTTGTTTGTTTTTAGCAACTGCTAATAATGAACTAATTGCAGATTGAGCTTTGATTGCACTGGTAGAAGGCATACCTACAATTAAACCAGAAGCTCGACCGGCTAATTCTTGAATTTCTTGACTTTCTGCGGTGTTTAAATCCAATACTTCGACACCAACACCAGCTTTTTGTAAACCATCACCAATTGCGTGTCCTATGCGATCGCTATGTCCATAACCAGAGACATAAAACAAACCGACAGTAGTTTCTGTTTTCGCTTGTTTTTGACTCCAATTGTAATAATATTCTCTAAGAATATCCAGGTTATGATGTAGTAATGGTCCGTGTCCATTGGCGATAATTTTAATTTCCCCAAGTTCACCCATTCTCTTCATTGCATTTAGCAAAGAACGAGCATTAGGACCCATTAAACAATCGTAATAAAAGCGAAAATCAGCTTCAATTGCTTCTAAATTTTCGTCGAAAGTGCGATCATCACAGTAGTGCATCCCAAACGCATCACAAGTGTAGAGAACTTGGGTTTGGCGATCAAAGCTAAAAATAGTATCTGGCCAGTGTAAATTGGGAGCGCTGACAAATTCCATTTCATGATCTTTGCCAATTTTTATGCGATCGCCACTTTTGACAATTCGCTTAGAAAAAGGCTCATGTACCAAACCTTCTAAAAATTGCAAAGCTACTTTAGAAGCTAAAACAGTGGCTCTGGGAGCTAACTGTAAAATATCTTCTACCAAGCCACTATGATCAGGTTCAGTATGGCTAACAATTATATAATCAATAGTTTTAGGATTAACTAAACCCTTGAGAGTCTGTAAATAAAGATCACGAAACTTCTGGTGAGAAGTATCAATTAAAACGGTTTGTTCACCTCTAATCAAATATGAATTATAGGTTGTACCATTTTGTAAACCAAATTCAATATCAAAACGATCCCGATCCCAGTCAAGAGAACGAATCGCAGTGGTATTAGGGGCAATTTCTACAGTTTGTATAGTTAATCGGTTCTGAATGTTCTCTGATATCGCTACCATGATTTCACAAGAGTAAATAAATAAACAATAATTTCTTCTGCCCCTATTCTCGCTATTATTTTCTTTTAAAGCTGTAATGAAAAGTATATTTCGGAAAATTAAAGTTGTAAGCATAGATACAATTTTTACTTTTAATTAGATTAAATTGGGCTAATAAATCACAAACTACAGCAATAATCAATACCCTATTTTTCGTAATTATTATTTATACTCATGTCTTATTGATAGAGTATCCTGGCTGTAACCATACTAATCATAAAACTAAGTTTACTTTTAAATCTTCATAATTTATGTTTAAACTTTATTATTACTTTATATTTATTTTGCAACTTTCTTTTAGGATAGTAGAAGGACATTATTTATGTCACTATCAAGGCGTTTTATAGGAAGAGTGCATAAGTAAATTTTATTGGCATACTATGATTACAACAGCGGCAGATTCTAAAAATTGGCTGCAAGTAAGCCGTTATAGTAATCGGGGAAGTATTTATTTGTTTGCTCCGATGATTAATTTTAATGTGATGGCGGAAGTTGGAGACACTCCCCCTTGATTTGAAGTGATTGTACTTACTGGGAAATTTAATGAATAATTCAACAATTACATCTGGATGGTAGTGAAGAAATTTCACGCCTATTTCAGCGTAGCATAAATAGATGTAATTGAATTGAAATAAATACTTTGATATTTGGTAATTGAATATCTGACTTATAATGGTTTGTCAAATTACTAACTTATATGCAGCAATAGTTAGAAATTTGATGTTGCCTTAAAGCATGAAAATTCAGTATTTATTATTATTTCTAAATATAAAAAGTATTGCCTTAATTTCCGAGTAGTACATATATAACGAATGCAGACAGTTGCAAACTGCTGTAATTCTAGAATTATGTCTAACAATTAAATAATACCTGTATTTAATAGCTTTTAGCCTTAAAAACTTGCGTTGGGTTTTTCAAATATTTGGAAAACTTCATATTAGCCATATTATTTTCTATTGATCTGTTTACTCAAAATGCAGACATAGAAATATATATGGTACACGGCAAGATTCAAATACGGGATGTCTTTATTTGAGCAGTTCATAATTCCACAAATCTCCAATATCACAATTTAGTTGGCAGCAATAAAGTCATGAATCACGGGCAACATTTCTCAAGATTGAAAAGATTCCAAGAACTTCTTTTAACTACTTTTCTTGGTGATATCCCCACAATTTTTGGTGGTGTAAAGTTACGCAATTTTCTATATCACGCTATTTTTTCGCGCATAGGTAGCTCAGTTTATCTTCAAGATGGCGTTGAATTTCTAGGTGCTGATGCTATTGAAATTGGGAATGGAACTTATATTTTCAAAGGAGTTCGTATAGATGGAAGAGGACATAAAAATAATAGAATTCAGCTAGAAAATGGAGTTGTGATTGAGCATAATGTGGTGATTGGGGCGTTAGATAATACTCGGATTCACATTGGTGAAGATACTTTTATTGGACCTAGTGCTTGTATTGCTGGCCCCGGAAATATTACAATTGGCAAGCATTGTTTAATTGCAGCCCATACTGGGATATATGCTAATAATCACAACTTTACAGATCCAACACAGCTAATCAAATACCAAGGCATTACTAGTCAAGGAATCGTGATTGAGGATGACTGTTGGCTAGGAGATGGAGTGAAAGTTTTGGATGGTGTCACTATCGGTAGAGGTAGTGTGATAGGTGCTGGTGCTGTTGTCACTAAAGATATTCCCCCATTTTCCGTAGCTGTGGGCGTACCAGCACGAGTAATTAAAAGCCGAGACGGTAAAAAACTTGTTAAATTTACAGACTCCTCTCTATTAACTTCAAGCTAGGTTTTTACAAGATTCGTCTGGGTAATTGGCTGTTTTTTATTCTAGCATTAGGCACTTGGGTAAAGCGGGTAGGCACACCAATTACCAAATCAGTCCACTTTAACGGTAAACTCATATATTGCAGATCCCCGACTTCTTCGAGAAGTCGGGGATCTAAATCTACCATCATAACTGGAGAATTAAGACCTTGGGTATAGAATTACGCAGCTTCGTATTTCTAGACAATCTACAACCTCAACACGCCGCATACATGGGAACAGTAGCCCAGGGTTTCTTACCATTACCGGGGGATACATCCCTATGGATTGAAATTTCCCCTGGTATCGAAATAAACAAGATTACGGACGTAGCCCTAAAATCTGCTTCTGTTCGTCCTGGAGTGCAAGTAGTAGAACGGCTATATGGACTATTAGAAGTGCATTCCGGCTCTCAAGGGGAAACGCGAGCCGCTGGAGATGCAATTTTGGCGTTTCTAGGTGTGAAAAAAGAGGAATGTCTCAAACCTCGTGTAGTTTCTAGTCAGATTATCCGTAATATTGACGCTTATCAAACCCAACTAATTAACCGTACCCGTCGGGGACAACTGCTATTAGCAGGACAAACCCTTTATGTATTAGAAGTTGAACCAGCGGCTTATGCTGCATTAGCAGCCAATGAAGCAGAAAAAGCCGCGCAAATTAATATTCTGGAAGTTCAAGCTGTAGGTAGTTTTGGCCGACTTTATTTAGGTGGCTCAGAACAGGATATTTTAGCAGGAGCAGCGGGCGCTTTAGCAGCAATTGAAAATTCACCAGGAAGAGAAAATCCTCAAGGTAAGCGGAACGAGTAAAGGAGTAAAAAATGGCAAATCAACAACATCTCAATTTATTACGATCAGGTGCAGTTACTTGGATAGAATGGAGAAACAAAAATCCCCACATTGAAATTGATCTTAGCTGTGCAAATCTACTAGGAGAAAACCTGCGGGGGGCAAATCTTCAAGGAGTAAATTTGAATAAAGTAAATTTAGCTCACGCTTTATTAGTGCGAACTAATTTTAGTCATGCTAATCTCAGTAATGCTATTTTTTACCAAGCTAAATTAATTGAAGCTAATTTAAGTAAAGCTAACTTGAGTATTGCTAATTTGAGTGGTGCAATCTTGATACAGGCTGATTTAAGTTTTGGAAACTTTATTGGTGCTGATTTAAGTGGTGCAAATCTAGAAAATGCTATGATTAATGATGCAAATTTAATTGGTACAGATTTGCAAAATGCTAATTTAAAAGGTGCTGATTTATCAGCGTCCCAACTTATTCGTAGTAATCTAGGTTTTGCAACTTTAATGGCAGCTAATTTAATTACTGCTAATTTGAGTGAAGCAAATTTATATGAAGCAGAATTAATGACTGCTCAACTTTATCAAGCTAACTTACATAAGGCTAATTTAACCAAAGCTCATTTAGGAAACGCATTTTTATCTAAAGCTAATTTGACGGAAGCCAATTTAACGGAAGCTGATTTAAGTTGGGCTAATTTGAAAGGTGCAAATTTAGCAGGAGCAAATTTAAAAGGTGCAACTATTAGGGGGGCAAATTTTCAGGGTGCAAATTTGAAAGGGACGATTTTAGAGAATAAGTTAGAATTATTAACACCAAAGAAATGCAATTAACGGTAACGAGGTAATATGTTAAAATAAAATCAACTGTAACACACCAAATTGATAATATGAATGCTCATAAAATCGAAACTGCTTTAACTGAAGATGGAACTTTGGTATTAAAAGGTTTGCCTTTCCATGCTGGTGATGTTGTGGAAGTGATTATTTTACAACCTCAAACCGCACAACATCAAATTAAATCTCTAGAAACACAAAATACCAATCTTTATCCTTTACAGAATACTCAGCCTTACCGCTATGATGATCCTACTGAACCTGTAGCTTTAGAAGATTGGGAGTTTTTACAATGATTATACTTGATACACATATTTGGGTTTGGTGGGTACAAAATGATGCAAGATTGACAGCACAACATAGACAATGGCTAGAAAATTATCAACAAGATGATTTAGGAATTAGTATTCTTTCTTGTTGGGAGATAGCAAAATTAGTGGAAAAAAAGCGCTTAATTTTACCATTAGCTATTAATGAATGGTTAGAATTAGCATTAACTTATCCAGGAGTGCAATTATTAAATTTAAATTTGCCCATAATAGTCGATTCAACTAAATTAAATGGTTTTCATAGTGATCCATTTGATCAAATGATTGTTGCTACTGCTAGGTATTATAATTGCAATTTATTAACCGCTGATGCCAAAATTCTTAATTATCCCCAAGTACAAACACTAAAATAAAAAAAAGCAGCGTCTTCAATAATTCATTCTTATACAGAGTGTGAGAACGAGCAAACGAGGAAAGATGATCATGAGCAAAATTCAAAATTACTCAAGTATTCCCGTTGTTGTGGTCACAAAAAAGATGGTTTTATCCCTGATGGTAAGTTATTAAATCCTCTGAATTTACCAACATTATGTTTATTTCAATTCAGTAGTTTAACTGGTGAAATTAAACCTGATGAAATCGCTTGTTTAAAAGCTGGTATTCCTATTGAAAATATTCATTTTACTATTGATCACCTTGGACTTAATGTTACAAGATTAAAAGATCAACGATTAGCTATAATTGACGAAATCAATGAAGAACTTGATGATGAAACAATTGATATAAATGATTTAGAAGAGAAAGTTGCAGCAGAATATTTTGGTAATGGTACAGGTAATTGTCCTCGGTTTTTTACAACTATTCGCTGGGTTTTAGGTGCAGGTGCGGAACGATATCTTAATAATATTTCTTATTCAGGTTAAGATTATGAACAATAAGATCCCCGACTTCTTAAAGAAGTCGGGGATCTGACTGACTTGAGCAACACTTGATTAAACAAAATAAAATCTGCCCTTTCATCTATCTAGAGAAATAGATTTTAGTTTGTAATTAATCTAAAATTAACCTATTTATAAAAAGGCTCTTTTTTTTTGAACAAAGCTGCAATTTTTGGAAAAAGTCTGGTAGATTATCGGTATTGAGTTTTGCATTCTCACTCTGATCTAAGAGAATTTTATCAACTCAATTCCCTGTTATTAATTTAGTTGGTGCATATTATGGATATCTTATTTATTCACGGTGAAGAAAGTAAAAACATCATCGGATGTTATGGAAATATTGAAGGAATTGCGGCTGTGGTTGTCACAGTATTTCCAGACAATAGCAAGTATGAAATTATTGATTCTGTGTTCCGTCGTCGTCTGGGATTGAAGCCAACTGCTGATGATTTGCTAGAATTGGCTAACACCCATAAAGTTAAATATATTATCAGCAATAAACTCATGGAAAATGTTTACCATGGGGGAACATTAGAAAAAAATTATGAGTTTCCTGTCGAGATTCAATGGGAAACCAATGAAATTAATATTGAGAAATTGCTATTTTTAACTGAATGTTATCTCAATGAAGGGAGGTTAAATTTAGCTGCTAATGTCGAAAACGTCATAGAAAAAGAATTACGGTCTTTCGATCTCCAAAAATGTCAGGATTATGGTCAAGCCAGCCACAGACTATTTGCATTCTTTCATGCTATCTCTGCTGCGCGTTCATCCACTCCCTCCTGGGCAAAATCTTAAGATAACTTAAAGGTTGATTACACAAAATAATCAATCTTTAAAAAAGCTTATAATTTCTTTCTCCACACTTTTTCAGAGTCTCGCTATATTAGCAAGTAATAGGAAAAGTTGAAAAGGAGTTGACAAAAGATGGAAACCAAGCCCATGAACCCATCTCTAGGACTCGCGGACATTCCCCCCGGTTATCTTAACATTATGGGTTATGTTGACCAATCAGAAGTTAATGGCCCTGGTTGTCGGGCTGTGGTCTGGGTACAAGGCTGTAACCGTGAGTGTTCTGGTTGCTTTAATCCCGACTCCTGGGCATTTGAGATTAATGATTTAGTGGCTATTGATACCCTAGCTGAAAGTATTCTCAAAAATCCCCATAATACGGGTGTAACTTTTTCCGGTGGTGAACCATTTTGGCAAGCACCTGCATTAACAATTCTAGCGAAAAAGTTAAAAGCAGCGGGTTTAAATGTCATGTCTTTTACTGGTTTCACTCTTCAACAATTACAATCTAATTCTGCCCCTCCAGGTGCAAAAGAATTGTTAGCAGAATTAGATATTTTAATTGATGGTCCTTTTGTCAAATCTCTAGCAGTTAATTCTCCTGATTCTCCCGTTTCTTCTAGTAATCAAAATGTAAATATCTTTAACCCAGAATTTGCAGATAAAATTACTTGGGCTAGTGATCAAATTGAAGTTCACATTCTCAAAGATGGAAATCGTATTGTCACAGGTTATCAAGGTTTATTGGAATTAAGTTAAGAGTAGGGGTAAAGCAAGAGCTTCATTGGTGGCTTATCTATTGGCTTTCACACCCGCCAGGGAATAAATTCCCTGTCTAATAGCTCAAGTCCGTTAAAACGGACTAATAAATTTTCCTAGTATTCAGTCATCTTTAGATGACTTGCGCTATTAGACTGGGAATATGGCTTACGCCACGCTGCGCTATCATTCCCAGTTGGGTTATGGGTTTTACGTTAAGTTGACACCAATGAGCATTGCTAAACCCCTACATATTATTTACTCCATTAACAGTAACCTCAAAGGATCTAAATGTACATACCAAGGAAAAGGTTGATCTTGAATATTTACCCATTTTTCTTTATAAATTTCTCCTTGTAAATGATAATCATGGGGATGATTTCCCACAGAATTAAGTTTAAGGAATACTGTCATTCTATGAGGTGTTTCACTGGTACGAACTAAATAACAGGGAAATGTATTTACTTGTTGAGGATCTTTAGTGAAAATCAAATGGTGAGCGCGAATACCAACATGAGATAATTTTGCAGGAATTTTTTCTCTAACTTCCAGAGTACAACCCCAATCAATTGCTTCTATCTGTTGAGGTGATAAAATATTAGCACGAGAAAAGTTTTTACAACCAGTAATTTGAGCAACATTTACACTAGCAGGATGTTGAAATATCTCATATTTAGAACCATAATGAGCGGCTTTTCCTTGTTCTAATACTAACAAATTGGGACATAGGCGATAAGCCTCTTCCATATTATGAGTCACAAACAAAGTTACTCCAGAATAATCATCCAGAATTTCTGCAACTTGTTGTTCTAATTGACTGCGTAAATGTGTATCCAGGGCAGAAAATGGTTCATCTAAAAGTAATGCTTCTGGTTTGCTGGCTAAAGCCCTAGCTAATGCTACCCGTTGTTGTTGTCCCCCGGAAAGTTGGTGCGGATAGCGATCGCCAAATCCTTGTAATTGCATGGCTATTAATTGCTTTTCTACCTCTTCTTTAGCATTTAGATATTTCGGTAAACCAAAAGTGATATTTTGCGCCACAGTCAGATGTGGAAATAAGGCATAGTTTTGGAATAAAAAACCAATCTGTCGTTGATGAATAGGAATATTAATGTTCTTTTCTGAGTCAAATAATACTCTACCATTTAAAATTATTCGTCCTTTATTCGGTGTTTCTATCCCCGCTAGACAACGCAAAATCATACTTTTTCCTGCCCCGGAACTTCCCAATAATCCTAATGGTTGATTGTCAGTATTAAAGGCAACTTGTAGATAAAAGTTGTCTAGTCTTTTTTGAATATCTAAAACTAAACTAGATGTATAGGAATCAATTAATAAAGAATCAGATTTACTTGCTAATTTTATTTGCTTTATTGGTACTTTTGTGAGTTTGCGTTTAGCTGGAAATTCTTGCCATAAATTAGCTATAATAATTCCTGAAAGAGAAACAATCATAATTACAATTGACCAAAACCAAGCTTCATTCATTGCCCCCGCTTCCACAGCAAAATATATTGCCATTGGCATTGTTTGAGTTTGTCCAGGGATATTACCTGCTAACATCAAAGTTGCCCCAAATTCACCCAAAGCCCGCGCAAATGCTAAGGTAGTGGCAGCTAAAATCCCAGGAAATGCTAGGGGTAAACTAATCCGCCAAAAAATTGTGAATTCTTTCGCACCCAACGTTCTCGCTACTCGCAGCAGATTGGCATCAATTTGGCTAAAAGCTCCCAGTGCAGTTTTATACATCAATGGGAAGGAAACTATTGTAGCAGCGATCGCTGCACCATACCAAGTAAATACAATTGTGGTATCAAACGGTTCTAGCAGTTTACCAACCGGACCATTTTTACCAAAAAATAGCAGCAGTAAAAATCCCACCACAGTAGGTGGTAGAATCAACGGTGCAACAAATATCCCCTCAATTAAAGATTTGGCTTTACCGCGATATCCCAACATCCAATAAGCAGCAGATATACCCAAAAAGAAAGTAATAAACGTTGCTAGTAAAGCAGTTTTGAGAGATATCCAAAGCGGTGACAAATCCTGTGGCATAGTTTTTAAGGTTTGACTAAGTAGGTTAGCATTGAAAATCGTCCTTATGGCACTAGGCTTGAGGCAATACTTCGACTTCGCTCAGTAACCAGAGGCAAGAGTGAAGAGGGTTTGGGCGATTTTACTTTTCATTGCTTGTCAGAAGTCGGGAATCTGAAATTTCACCTATGATTAAGGCAAAATAAACCCATATTTCTTAAATACAGTTTTAGCTTGATTGCTAGATAAAAATTGAGAGAATTCTTTAGCAGCATCAACATTTTTGCTACGTTTAACAACTGCTAATGGATAAATAATGGGAGAGTGGTATTTTTCATCTGCCGTAACTACAACTTTGACCTTATCAGAGATTTTGGCATCAGTTATATAAACTAAACCTGCATCAGCATTGCCACTTTCTACAGATGCTAAAACTTGACGCACGTTATTAGCAAAAACCAGTTTTGATTTAATTTCTGACCAAATTTTCAACTTTTCTAATACTTGTTGTGCGTATTGTCCTGCGGGTACACTTCTCGGTTCACCAATAGCGACTTTTTTAACTTTCGCATCTTTAAGACTGTAGAAACTGGTGATACCAACAGCATTTTTAGGTACTACCAAAACTAACCGATTTTTAGCAATTATATTCCGAGTCCCTGGAACTAAAAGTCCTTTTTGTTCTAAAGCATCTACTTGTTTTTTAGCCGCAGATATAAAAATATCCGCCGGCGCACCTTGTTCGATTTGTTGCTGTAATGCACCGGAACTACCAAAGTTATAATTAATGTTGACGTTTGGTTTACTTTGTTGGTAAAGAGGTTTAATTTCTTCCAGTGCCTCTTTTAAACTAGCAGCGGCGGATATGAGTAAGTTGTTATTAGATTGTGCTGATACAGGAGAAGAAGTCAGGATTGGTAAGCCCATAACCAGTAGTAAAGTAGCTAATGCTGTCGCTATTAAAACTAGTAGCTTTCTTCTTTTGATTGGCAAACTGGACTGAGAGAAATTTTTATTCATGGAATTGACACTCAGTATACTTTTACCAAGATTATCATAATATTTACCAGTTATATTGGTAAATATTTCCTAAAAAAATCAATTTGTGAAGATCATTAATCTCATATATTGTGTCCTAAGCTACTTTTTCCAATAGAGCTAGAGGATACTTACCAATTTGACTAAACACTAGGAAAATTTATGAGTCCGTTTTAACGGACTTGAGCTATGAGACAGGGAATTTATTCCCTGGTGGGTCTTAAATTGACACCAATGAGCAGTGCTAAACCCCTTGTATCGTCATCAGGAGAGAGGAAATCATTTAAGTATGAAATACTACTGTAATCAAGGGTAGAAACGCCAATAAAAAAATATGCCAAGATTGTAATTGCGTTTCTGATACTGGTTCAGATGGTGTTAATAAAGCCTCTATTCTTTGTTCCAAGCGATCGCCTGCACCCAAAGCAGCACAACAAATATCTGATGTAATTAGATTATTCCTCACGACTAACAGCAAGGATTCTGCTAATACTAAAGGATCTACTTGAGATGCAGCATAACTATCAGCCCGTAATTCTCGTAAAATTAACAATTCTTGCCATAAAGACTCTGTATTCGGCAACCAGGCGGTACAAGAACGCACCCAGCCCAGCCAAAAGAACCAAAACGTATCCCTATATTGATAATGCCCTTGTTCGTGGGCTAAAACACTTTCCAGATGGGCTGGAGAGAGAATTTGTAGTAGTCCTTGACTAACAACTAATTCAGGTTGCCAAAAACCCATTTGTCCAGCAAATAAAGCTTCTGTTTGTAGAAGTCGGGCTGATTTACCATCTAGAGTAATTTGGGGACATTCACGGGCAGATTTAATGGCTTTCCAGCCCTGAAAAGCGAGGTTGATACCTACGGTATTCAAAAATCCTAGAAAAATTAATGCGAGGAGATAGCTAAAAGAGTCGGTATACATTCCGCCCATTTTTCCCTGCGTACCCATACAGACTATAGAAGTGACTGTCATGAATATGAGTAAGGGGGGAAAAAGGAATAAAAACAAGGTTTTTTGCCATCTTAAATGCCAATTTCTTGGCTGGATACTGCCAGAGGATCGTAACCAGCAAGCAATGGTTACAGCAGTGATAATCATGAGTAGGTGCATAATTCTATTTTTCTCCTCTGGCTTCCCGTGCGGCTTGGATGCGTTTAGCGATCGCTTCGATTTGGTCACTAGCAGCTTGATCTAAACTATCAGCAAATGCCGCAATTACATCAGGATTTCCTACTGCTAAAAATCGCTGTAATTGATCATGGGCTTTAATAATATCTGCTTGTTGCTTAGTGAGCAATGGCCGCCAATAAAAGGCTTTGCTGTGCTTATCACAAGCTAACCAACCTTTTTCCGTGAGACGACGCAAAACGGTGGTAACAGAAGTATAAGCCAATTCGCGGTTAGGATCAGCCAGAATCCGATCATGTACATCTTTGACTGTTACTGAACTCAATTCCCAAATAATACTGAGGATTTCTGCTTCTAGGGGACCTAGGGACATTTGTTTGGGACGATAATCGGGTAATGGAGCCATGTTGATAATTTTGGATATTATTTCTATTTTGACATTTTTTATCTCTCTTTTCAAACACCCTCTAAGCGCAGACAGATTAAAATTCGTTATAAGAAAAATAGTCGGTTTTAACCGACTTTAGCTATCAGACAGGGAATTTATTCCCTGGATTGCTACAAGAGTTTCATAATTCAAGTTTGTACCTCATTAGAGCGAAATCTGCTGTATCATCAAAGTTATGCATATTTTTAAAAGTTCAAAGTGATACTTCTGCAATATTTTCCAAACTAGGAAACTGTTGATTAATATCTATATTCACTTGTTTGATTTTTTGACGTTGACACCTCACTGCATATTGGCAAGATTCACAGATTTTCTGAGATTCCTTAATTTGCGGTAAGGATATATTATATTCATAATCTTTTATCCATTTTGTAAGATTGTTTAATAGTTGATGTAATTCCTCTGCTGTTTTTTGATGTTCTTTTTCATTATATAAAAATTTGATTTTTTTAGTTTGCCCTTTTGATTGCACAAACCAGTAAGTCATGGAAATATTTTCTAATAAATAGTTGCTAGTTTCTGCCATGACATACATATACAGTCTTGTTTGCCAATTTTGAGCTAATGTTTCTGATTTTGGTGGTTGGGGATAGGTTTTCCAGTCGAGAATTTGGGCTTGATTTTGATCAGCAATTAATAAATCATAAATAACTGTGAGGAGATAATCTCCAATTTGCAAGGTTCGATAATGTTCACTTTCTCGAAAAGTTTGATTATCAATATTAGTTATAAATATTTCTGGAGCAATTTTCCTAAAATCAGTCATCCAATTTTGCAATTGAGGATCTGCTTGTAGTAAGTTATTAATAGGTAAACCCATTTCTCGCTGCTGCATAAGTAAGTGAAACCGACTCCCTAAAATTTGATATTCTTCATGTTTAGGATCTAAAGGAGTATTCAGTTGTTCTAAATAGCTATGCTGGAATTTGCGCGGACAAGCTGCGAGTAAGTTGAGATGTCCTTGGGAAAGTCGGAGTATTTGGGTAGAAGTTGGTAGCATAATTTTATTTGGCAGAATTTAAATTATCCCAAAATCAGTATCTCCAATTATCTAATTGTAAAGGATAACCTAATAATTGAATCTTTTGATAGTGTTTAGTATTTCCTGTTACTAAAATTAAATTATTTTCTATAGCAATTGCAGCAATTAATACATCTGCTAATCCTATAGTTTGTCCAGTTTTTTCTAAATCGGCATAAATTAATCCAGATAATTCAGCACCTTTTTGTTCTAAAGATAAGATTTCCATTTGTGGTAAATCTATTAAAAATTCCTGAATCCGATCATTGCGGTTTAATTTTCTCCATCCTTTGATAACTTCTGAGACTGTAATTACAGATATTGTATAATTTTTAAAAATAGTTTTATAAGCAATAGCTTTAGCTATAACTTGGGGATTTTTACCTTTCCGAATTTCCGATAAAATATCTGTATCAATTAAAGTTTTATTTTTCACTGTTAATTTAGCATTTTTCAGGTTCGATGTTTTAACATATCTTCAATCAGTTGATCAACTAATTCTGCATCATCTGACCATTTGCCAATAAATGAATCGTTGAGAATCTCTGGTTGAGTCAATTGCTCAATCATGGCTTTAATTAAGTCTGAGATTTGACAATGATTAGTCTGAGTTAATTGTTGTATTTTGTCATAAGTTTCTTGATCTAGTTCTATTTCTATTTTTTTCATAATTAGTTATTATTGAAGTATAGAGAGCATTTATTATAGCGTAGTTGAGTAGTTTTTTGCCGATTTTTAACCTAATCAAGCAATTTGCTGTAACTTTTCTTGATAGTGTTCCATTACTTAGTAAAAAATAAAAGGTAAAAGGGTGAAGTGTGCATTCCTCGTTCATCCTCTTACCTTTTTCATATACCTGATGCTTATTTCATATTAGCTCGTGCATCCTTCACTGCGGCAATAAAAAAGAATACGGTGAGAGGAATGCTCAAAGCTAGGATAATGGCAGTGGTTTGGAAACCAAAATTTGGTTCTCCATAACTCAATTCAAACACCGAACCAACAGCCGCAATCGCTGTAAAACAAGCACCACCTAAAAATAAACCGCTTTTTGGAGTTAAATACACTACTAGACCACCCTATGCTACTGGTTTCACTGCTTGATACGAGAAGCCATTCTTCGATAACTCCTCGGTTAAAGTCAAGGAATTTTCTACACGATCTACAAATACCACGCCATTAAGGTGATCAAGTTCGTGGAGAATACAGCGACCCAGTAAATCATCGGCTTTTAAAGTTTGGGGGCGGCCATACTCGTCTTTATAGGCGATTGTTACCACTTCTGGACGTTTTACATCTAGATAGACGTTGGGAATACTTAAACACCCTTCCTGAGCCACAGAGAGCTTACTGCTAACCTGTTTAATCGTCGGGTTAATTAATACTAATGGCGGATGATCTGGGTTATCTGGTTCGCAGTCAATGACGATCAGCTGTTTATTGATACCAACTTGAGGTGCAGCCAAACCAATGCCATCTGAGCTATACATAGTTTGCAGCATTTCGCGCACTATTTGGCGGAGTTCGTCATCTATTTTGGTAACACGCTTTGCAGGTTGTCGCAACACGCGATCGCCTAAGTAGTGCATTTGCAAAGGTGGATTTTTTAACTTTTTCTTCTCGACAGCAATATCAGAGGGCATGGTTCTTGATGGCTTTATAGTGAATAATCTTACCAATCTAATTCTATCGTTAGTAGTCTAGTTCTTAGTTGATATAGTCCAATGACGGTGCATTAAATCATTATGTTCAAAGAAGAAGCTAGGTGGTTGGCAAATATTATCTATTCTCTCGACCCAAACACTGTATTCCCTATACTCAATATTGGTAGTTCAAACCAAAAATTTAGAGAACATGAACAACCTTGGATTGATGAACTATTATTCAAACCTGCTAGAACAAAGGGCTACTCAGTAATTCATGCGGACATGAAAAACGATACAGGTGTTGATCTAGTGGGGGATTTATGCGACCTTGATTTTTTACAGAAACTTTCAGAAATGAATATTCAATCTGTATTGTGTTCTAACTTATTGGAACACGTAACGAATAGAGAAGAAATATGTCAAATAATTAGCTCTATTATCCCTAAATCTGGCTATATTTTCGTTACAGTTCCTTATAAATATCCCTACCACCGCGATCCTATAGATACCATGTTCCGACCTGATATCCAGGAATTGAGTAGCCTATTTCCCGATTTCAAAATTGTCAATGGAGAAATTCTCGCAGGAGGTTATTTAGTGCAATCAACTACCATTACACCTGTATTATATACACTTGCAATGGTCATTCGACTTATGTTACCCATTTACCAACCTCTGAGGTGGTTCGATTCTCTAAAATACGCATTATGGTTGTTCAAAGATATTTCTGTTAGCTGTGTTGTGTTGGAAAAAGTTAATTAGGAAACAGGCAAGAGTTTTATTTCTCTCACTCAACAATTTCTTAACCGCTTACTAATTAATCAACCCGATTTTATCCAATTTCTCCGTCACGGTTTACAACTCACTACTTCCCAAACCCTGCCTTTACCAATTACCAATGACCAATTACCAATTACCAATCACCAATCACCAATCACCAATCACCAATCACCAATTACCAATTACCAATCACCAATGACCAATTACCAATTACCAATTACCAATCAAATTAATTTACAAGGACTTGGTAATGCTTGTTTTAGTAAAATTTCATATTCTTCACTACTAACATGATAAGCACCAAATCTGGCTAAATGAGGATTCATCATTTGCGCGTCAAATAGTAGAAATTTTCTTTCTCGTAATCTTTCTACCAATTTCACCATTGCCACTTTAGAACCTTCAGAAATATTGAAAAACATGGATTCACCAATAAAAATACCACCAATGACAATCCCTAAAATTCCCCCAGCTAATTCATCACCTTGCCAAGTTTCAAAACTATAAGCGTAACCAGTTTGGTAAAGTAACCAATAAATCTTTTCTAATTCTGGAGAAATCCAAGTTGTATCGCGGTTAGCACAGCCAGCAACCACACCCAAAAAGTCCCGGTTAACGGCTACTGTGAATCGTTCCTGATTAAGAACACGCTGTAATGATTTAGGATAGCGAAAGCGTTCATCTAAAGGAATTAGAGTCCGTTCGTTACTTCCATACCATCCCAGGTTATTACTCTCATCAGACATGAGAAAATAACCTTGAGCATAACCCCGAATAATAGCAGCAACATCGTATTCCATTGTCTTCTTCTGGGATTACCCACAGCAAACAAATTCTATATAAAATATACAAACAAAAATGACTCAAGCAATTCCACCCATTACCTTACCACCTTCGGAAAATCCCCAAGAAGAAGGAGAATGGTTACAACAAAACTTGTTGCATTGGCTTGATCAAGAGTTTATTCCTGAAGCAATAAATCAAAATATAGCCCAGCGGGCATCACAGATTTTTGTGAGACAACGCATGGAAGGAGAAAATGATTTAGGTTCTCTGGTAATTGCTATTGTTACAGAGATGCAATCATTTGATTTTTCTAAAAGCTTTTTTGGGGAGTTTGCGATCGCCAACGCCGTTAGCGATCTACTCTTAGATAGTCTGGGAATTGATCATTGTTGTGGTCAATAATATCTTAGTTATTGGTGATTGGTGATTGGTGATTGGTGATTGGTGATTGGTGATTGGTGATTGGTGATTGGTCATTGGTCATTGGTCATTGGTGATTGGTCATTGGTCGTTGGTTCACAGCCAATAGCCACTGACAACTGACAACTAGCAACTAACAACTGACCACTGACAACTAACCACTGACAACTAACTACCAGCTAGACTTAACAACACCGGGTAACAAACCTTCATGGGCCCATTCCCGGAGGACGTTCCGAGATAGTCCGAAATCACGGTAAAAGCCTCTAGGACGACCAGTTAACCAGCAACGGTTGTGCTTACGAGTAGGCGCACTGTTGCGGGGTAATTGTTGAATTTTGCGGTGAACTTCTAGCTTTAGCAACGGAGATGCTGCTGTTCTGAACTCTTCTAGTAGTGCTTCCCGCTTGTCAGCATACTTAGCTACCATTTTGGCGCGTTTCTTCTCGCGCTCAATCATACTCTTTTTCGCCATGAATTCCCTAATGTAATGAAAGACAGCATTCTCTATTCTACACCCTTACTCACAATTATAGGGACATGAGAATATAAATTTCTGTTAATTAACCCCAACCCAATACTCCCCAATATTACTCTCTGCGACTCTGCGACTCTGCGAGAGACAAATTCATATCACACAAATCAGCCAATTCACAAAGATTACAACCAGGAGAACGGGCTTTACACACAGCCCGACCATGATAAATTAATCTAATTGACCAATTCTCCCAATGTGGTTGGGGTAATAACTTCATTAAATCTTTTTCAATCCCCACAGGTTCGGTATTTTTCGTCAACCCCAAACGCTGACTTAACCGCTTGACGTGAGTATCTACTGTCACTCCAGCATTGATACCATAAGCATGGGCTAAAACTACATTTGCAGTTTTCCGTGCTACTCCTGGAAGTTTTAATAACTCTTCCATTTTGTTGGGAACAACAGCATTGAAATCACTGACAATCATTCGACAAGCACCTTGAATATTCTTGGCTTTATTGCGATAAAAACCCGTCGAACGTACCAATTCTTCTAACTCTGTTAAATCTGCATTTGCTAAACTTTCCGCATCAGGAAATCGCCCAAATAATCCTGGTGTAACTTTATTCACTCTTTCATCTGTACATTGAGCGGAAAGAATAGTTGCTACTAATAATTGTACAGGAGTTGCATAATCTAAAGAGCAAGTTGCATCAGGATAAAGATACTGAATACGGGCAAGAATTTCTAAAGCCCGTTGTTTTTTAGTTAATGATTTACGAGTCACGTCAGAGATTTTAAATTTAAGATTATTATTTGGTGTAGGGGTTTAACACTGCTCATTGGTGTCAACTTAGGTTACAGATACTTCGACAAGCTCAGTACAAGTGGCTTATTTGTTTGGCTTCCACACCCGTCAGGGAATAAATTCCCTGTCTCATAGCTCAAGTCCGTTAAAACGGACTAATAAATTTTCCTAGTATTTAGTCATCTTTTAGATGACTTTCGCTATTAGCAAGGAACTTGAGTTCCTTGCGGGATGAAGATTTTGCGTTAAGTTGACACCAATGAACACTGCTAAACCCCCTACAATTACTGGATTTACAATTTCTGAAATAATTGTTGGATAAATTCCAATTGAGTTGTTTCTTTCACAATTAAGAAAATACCTAATCCTAACAGTAACACCAAACCAGTTTGCATCACACCGTCTTGAATTTTGTTAGGTAAAGGCTTACCAAATAATCCTTCAATTAATAAAAAGGCTAATTGTCCACCATCTAAAGCGGGAAGAGGCAAAATATTAATAATTGCCAAGTTAATACTAATAATTGCCGCAAAAGAAAATAAATTTGTGCTATCACTAGCGGCTAATTGTGCGCCAATTTGGACAATTTTCACGGGTCCAGAAACTTGTCCCACAGTTTGCCCAAAATTAGTAATTAACTGCCCAAAACCTTGGAATGTCCCCACAACTAACTGTTGAAAACGATTAGCTGCAACTTTGATAATCTCCACAATATCTTGGGGACGGCGATAAATTGCTTTACCATTGGGACCTAATTCAATTCCCACTAGACCTTTACCATCAGCACCCTGTTTAGGAGTTAGTTTTAGGTTAGTTTGTTGGGTTTCGTGTTGAATTTTTAAGTCAATTTCCTGATTAGGATGGGTTTGAATTTCCTTTGTCAATAATGTAGTTGCGTCTTTACCTAGAGGAATTTCTTGGCCATTTACAGCCAGAATAATATCTCCTTCCCGAATTCCCGCTTGGTAAGCAACAGACTGTTCATTGACAGGTTTGACAAGGACACCGGGTTGATACTGAAATTCTTGGGGTATACCAACGATACCCAATTGCAAAGCCAACATCAAATACGCAAAGATTAAATTTGCAATTACACCGGCACTAATGACAATAGCACGGTCTAATACTGGGCGGTTACGCAGCAAATTGGGGTCATTGGGGGGAATTTCGCTATCTGGATCATCATCGGGAAAGCCGACAAAGCCACCCAAGGGGAAAGCGCGGATAGTGTATTCCGTTTCTGATCCTTGGTACTTTAAAAGAATCGGACCAAAACCCAAGGAGAAACGGTTAGCGTAAATACCTTGAGAACGGGCGGCTATGAAATGTCCAGACTCATGTACTAAGATCAAAATAGCCAAAACTGCGATCGCTGCTAAAACTGACATAGAGCAAATTAATCAAAATATTCGGAAATATATTCTTATTGTAGTTTGGGAATGGGCGCAGGGACTCAATCGGCTGATGTCAATTTTTCATCTGTTGTCTAATCCAATCCCGAAAGCAGCGAATCATGGCAATTTCGCCAATTTCCAGACTTTGAGTTAAAAAATGGGGAATTTCTGTAGTTAGGGGCAAATTTACAAGGACTATTATTTGAGACATTCCCACTCTTCTGCGTTAACAATAGGACTAACAATATCACCCAATGTTTTACCTTTACCAATGATAGTATTAGGAGGAGTACGGCGTTTTTTGGCTGGTAATTGATGTTTGAGAATCAGATAAAAAAACATACTATTCATAATGAGTCCACATTCGTAAAATTTTGGCCGTATTTTCAGATTCAATTACTTCATAGACTAACCGATGTTGAATATTAATCCGTCGTGAATATGCACGTTCTAAATCTCCGACTAATTTCTCATAAGGTGGGGGATTTTGAAACGGATTGATTTGAATAATATCAAGTAAGCTTTGTGCTTTATCTTTTAAATTACTTGCAGCCAATTTTTTAGCATCTTTCTGAGCTTGTTTAGTATAAACTAAATTCCAATTCACCACTCTAATTCCCCATCACATTCTGCAATCGGTGTTGCTAATCCTTCTTTAATTGATTCCCGTATTCCTGGAATAGAAAGAAGATAAAGAGTTTCTTGGATAGATTTCCAGTCTGCTTCAGACAATAATACTGCGTTGCTATTGTCTCCGGCAATAACAATAGGTTGATGAGACTGATTGACTGAATCAATTAAATCCTGTAATTGTTGTTTTGCTTGATTAATTGAAATCATAATCTTTTTTTTTGAGATTACATTATAATAAATAATAGCATGAAATTTAATTTTTTGTCTGAATCAGGATGTCCAGGATTTGAGGATGTACAGAATGTTTTATTAATATTCATCTACATTTTCAGAAATTGTGCTAATTCAAATATTCCAGAATAATTAGATTTTTACTAGGTCTTGCTGTTAAATAACCAATAATACTTGTTTCTATGTATATTGTTTTGGTCATATTATTCCAATGCGATTACTTTGGTAAATTTACTATACTGTATTCTGTTAATCCTTTTTGTCTGAATCAGGATACTCAGGATTTGAGGATTAACAGGATGTTTTATTAAAATTAATCTATATTTTCAGAAATTGACAAGGTTTGAAATCGAGCTATAACTTTTTCTGGCAGGGGAAACGCATCTAAATTTTATTGACAAAATACCATTTTTGTGTATAAACGAAAGAATCGGTATTTATCGTTTGATGGATTTTTTCAGAGTCATCGTGATGGTTTAAATTATTGTCAATAAGTAGACGTTAATGCAAATTTTTGGGTCATTATTGAGATTAAATAGTCCTTATTGATAAGATGCGTTTCCCCTGCTTTTTCTGGCTTTTGTTTAATCAGATAAATACAGATGTTGGTATCGAGAAGATATTGCATTTAAAATTCCTCTCTTTTATCAATAGGAAGTTGATCTCTAGTCATCATAAAATCATCAGAGAATTGATCTAAACTATCAATTAGAGTTTGCCAAGGATTATCTGTACTAATAAGAATAATGGCATTACCAATTTTTTTAACATAAACCTCTGTACCCGTCATTTTAAAATCTGTTGGTAATATCACCATTTGATGAGTACCGTCACTGCAAAGTTTAGCTGTATTCATGATTATTTCCTCTAATTCATGTTAGTTGCTTATGCTTTAATTGTAGCTAAAAATTGGCTTAATCAGGATGTACAGGATTTGAGGATGTACAGGATGTTTTTTTAATATTCATCTACATTTTCAGAAACTGCATTTTGTCTGAATCAGGATGTCCAGGATTTGAGGATGTACAGGATGTTTTTTTAATATTCATCTACATTTTCAGAAATTGCATTTTGTCTGAATCAGGATGTCCAGGATTTGAGGATGTACAGGATGTTTTTTTAATATTCATCTACATCCTCATAAATTGCGCTAATTCAAATATTCCAGAATATCAAACTCAAATACAATCCTGTTAATCCTTTAATCCTGGATATCCTGATATGGCTAACGCCACGCTTCGCTATCAGACAGTTAAATATTAATAAAAAACGGTGCATTACATTTCATTAACGCACCCTACGAAATGAGCGATCATACTTGCAGCAACGCAACGCTTACGTGCTGCTAATTTCAATACTTCGTCTAATTTGAAATGAATTTCCAAAAATTCCTTTACAGAGGCTTGACATTTGGTTCTCTTTATGAGAACATAGAGTTACACGAATAAGGACACAAGGTAAAGTAGATATGTTTAAACTAAAAAAATCGAACTTAATAATATATTATGAAAGTAATTGGCATCGAAAACCTAACTGAATTTAGTAAGATTCATCCAGATTCTGAAATTAGTCTTAATGTTTGGCTCCAAACTGCTCAAAAGGAAGAATGGAAACACATTATAGATGTAAGGGAAGTTTATCCACACGCAGATTTTGTACAAGGGTACACAGTCTTTAATATAGGAGGAAATAAGTTTCGGTTAATTACTAAAATTACCTATAAAGTCAAGACCATTAAGATTGAGGATGTATTAACTCATAGTGAATATAATGAAGATAAGTGGAAAAAATAACGAATAATTAGAGGATTTCGCTTCTTAATAGTCTAATTACACTACTCAGAAGCTCATAAACATCTAGGATATGGCTTTACTATGTCCCTAGTGAAAACATTCTACCCCAAAGGGGGTTGTATATGACAACTACACTAAACAAGGAAGAATACATTAAGCTACTTTCTGAAACTGTGCCACGTATAATTGACACAGAAATAGAGCATAAGCGTCTACTAAATGAAGTAGATAAATTTATGGATTTAGGGGAAAATTTGACAGATGAACAAGCTGAAGTTTTGCAGTTGCTGGTAACACTAATTGAGCAATATGAAAATAAAGTCTATCAAATGAAAGCTGTAACTCCCCTAGATATATTACATGAGTTAATGTCAGTAAGACAACTCAAACAAAAGGATATCGTCGAAATTTTTGGGTCAAAAGGTATTACTTCAGAAGTAATAAATGGTAAAAGAAGTATTAGCAAAAATCAAGCCAAAGCATTGGGAGATTTTTTTCATGTATCATATACTTTGTTTCTGTAAGCAAATGGGGATAATAGCTTGCTTTCTGAATCACTTCTAATGCTTTAATTGTAGCTAAAAATTGTCTGAATCAGGATGCTCAGGATTTGAGGATGTACAGGATGTTTTTTAAAATTAATCTGCATTTTCTGAAATTGCGCTAATTCAAATATCCCATAATATCAAACTCAAATACAATCCTGTTAATCCTTTCATCCTGGTTATCCTGATTCAGACAGTTCAATATTAATAAAAAACGGTGCGTTACATTTCATTAACGCACCCTATGAGATGAGCGATCGCACTTTACCACTATTGTATTAGCTAGTGTATCTCCCAATCGTTGTCTCTTTTTTGAAAAAACAAATAAGTAGTCAAACACTCCCAAAGGTATTGAAGGTAGATGACGAAGAAAAGCTTTTATAAGTGTACAAGGCTTTCTTGATGTCGCATCTACCACCTGTATTTTCATAAGCCGCTTTCCAATACTTTGCCCATTCTTGAAAGCATCTGAAAACAGGAAGTAAAAGATAGCAAAAAGAAAGCCAATGCGAAATATTGATAATGAAGTTGATAAAACAAGTATTGTAATTTGGATAAAAAAGTCAATTAGGTAAGCAAAAAGTCTTTCATCAAGTGAAGCTAAATCGCCATCAACTGAGAATAAAAGATAGCCACATTCATCACAGCAACCATCTTTAGTACCTTCAGGTGGATTATTATGACCGCATTTAGGGCATTGCATAAATTTGATGTTCAAACACTAAACTGTAAAATTCTTTCTTGATTATTACTGATAATAGTTAAAATTTCTTCAATATCACCTTCATTGTAACATTTATTATAAATTTACTATATTTTCTCAACCCCATGTAGAGACGCACCCCAAACGCCTCTACAAAACCCCTAAACTACAAAACCTCCCTACCCAAATAAACCTGCAAAACCTCCGGTACTTTAATCGTCCCGTCAGCTTGCTGATAATTCTCCAAAATCGCCGCCATAGTCCTTCCCACAGCCAAACCAGAACCATTTAAAGTATGCACAAACTGCGTCCCTTTCTTACCAGCTTCCTTAAAGCGAATATCCGCCCTTCTCGCTTGAAAATCCACACAATTAGAACAACTAGAAATCTCTCGATACTTCCCAGCAGAAGGCAACCATACCTCTAAATCATAAGTTTTTGTTGCAGAAAAACCTAAATCAGCAGTACATAAATTAATCACTCGATAAGGCAATTTTAAAGCCTGTAAAATACTCTCTGCACTGACTAGCAACGTCTCCAATTCATCAAAAGAATCTTCCGGTTTTACTAACTTCACCAACTCCACTTTATTGAATTGATGTAACCGAATTAAACCCCGCATATCCCGTCCATAACTTCCCGCTTCCCGCCGAAAACATGGCGTATATGCAGTATGATAAATTGGTAATTCTTCCCCGTTGATAATGTCCCCTCGATACAAATTAGTTACCGGAACTTCTGCGGTGGGAATTAACCATAAATCATCCTCTGCACATTTAAAACTGTCCTCTGCAAACTTGGGTAATTGTCCAGTTCCCGTTAAAGAATCAGTATTTACTAACAACGGTGGACTAACTTCTATATAGCCATTTTCAATATGTTTAGAAAGCATAAACTGAATTAATGCTCTTTCTAAACCTGCACCCGCACCTATCAAACTGACAAACCGAGTTTGGGCAATTTTTACCGCTCTTTCAAAGTTCAAAATTCCTAACTTTTCGCCAATTTCCCAATGTGGTATAATATTCGGATTTTCGGGTTTATATTCATCTCCCCATGTTTTCACTTCTTGGTTATCATCTTCACTTGTACCAATGGGGGTAGAATCACTGGGAAGATTAGGAAGTGCTAACAGTAATTGATGAATTTGGGCTTTTAATTCTTTTTCCTGGGGTTCTAATGAGCTTAATGTGATTTTGAGGCTGTTTCCTTCATCCTTTAAAGCCAGAATTGACTCATCTTGAGGATTAACACCAGATTTTACCTTGTGTCCCACCAGTTTACCAATTTCATTACTGCGGGCTTGAAGTTCATTGCGTTTTACTTCCAATTCCCGTTGTTGTTGACTCAAATCTAAGATAGGCTGAATCTCGTATTTACCACTACGAGTATTCAACTTTTCTTGTATTAATTGGGGATTTTCTCTAATTTGTTTAATATCTAGCATTGGTGAATTTCGTTAAGTTTTGTCAATTATACTTGATTGAGATAATTAATCGTAAGGGCTTAACAATGCTCATAGGTGTCAACTTAAGCTACAAATAGCTTATTTGTTTAGCTTCCAAACCCGCCCGGAACTTAAGTTCCGGTCTAATAGCCAAAGTAAACTAAAGTTTACTAAAAAATTTTCGGGTTATTTAGTCATCTTTAGATGACTTTTGCTATGAGACTGGGAATTCATTCCCAGGCGGGCTATGGGTTTTACGTTAAGTTGACACCTATGAACAATGCTAAACCCTATATACTAATGCCACCTTTCTCATCTGCGTTTATCTGCGTTTATCTGCGTTTAATTATGATCAGTGGTAAATTTACCAAATATAGTTGATAATTAGTTCAGATACTCTTCTCCATTACCTAAGCGTTAAGGAGTTTTCAGAAATGATGACAACTCAATCAGTTATTTTAAATATCAAAAATGTTGGTTTAAGTGATGAACAATTTTATCAATTATGTCAAATTAACGAATATTATAAATTTGAACAAACAGCTAAAGATGAATTAATTATCCTCCCTCCTTCTAATCTAATTACTGGTAATAGAGAAGCAGAATTAAATGGAAATTTGATGATTTGGAATCGTCAAACTAAGCTAGGAAAAGTATTTAGTTCTTCCACTGTTTTTACTCTACCTAATGGTGGTAAACGTTCTCCTGATGTGGCTTGGATAGCTAATGAACGTTGGGAATCTTTAACCATTCAAGAAAAAGAAAAATTTGCTAAAATTTGTCCTGATTTTGTCATAGAATTGCGTTCTCGTACAGATTCTTTAAGTCAATTACAGGAGAAAATGCAGGAATATCTTAATAGTTGTTTACGTTTAGGTTGGTTAATTGATCCTCAAAATCAACAAGTAGAAATTTACCGTCAAAATCAATCTGTAGAAATAGTATCATTACCGACAAGTTTATCGGGAGAAAATGTTTTACCAGGATTTATTTTAGAACTACCTGTTTTCAAAGATTAGGATATTACAACCACTGTCAATTATGGTTTATTAATCCGATTCATTAACCACAAAGATGCTAATAAACCTGCAAAATGCGCTGATACAGTATTTGTATTTGCCTGGACTATGAGCATATCCAAACCGCTAATAATCCGAGTGGGGTCAAATAATTGAGTAGTTGCGGCTTGAGGAGATATTGACCTAGCTACCAATGTACCAACAATCGCCTGCGCTCCCAACAGGGTGACTAATATGCCGCCTAAATTTATCCATAGTCCCAAACGTAATACTTGCACGGTTTCCGCCTTACGGGGACGATTACTAGCATTAGGGGATTCTAGTTTTTTGCCAATTCTGGTGTAGCGATAAGCCAAGTAAATACCAACGCCCAACAGAATTATGCCACAAATTGCTAAAAATACACCAAAGCCTGTGCCTGGATTATTATTGGGGCTGTTGGCTTTTTGACTAAAAATGCCAAATAATAAGACAATTATTCCAGAGATTACACCTAATACCAACTGAATCCAGAAACTAATCCAACCTGCTAGGCGAAATTGTTGGGCGATAGCCCGGATGTTAGATGATGGTGTTTCGGAGTTTTGTGACATATAAAAATTAAAAATTAAAAGTTAAAAACAACTTCCGTTTGTTGTTTGTTAGCTGTTACCTGTTTCCAGAATAATTGATAATGGTTTAAGTCTACTGAAAATTTCCGACTTAAAAATTAGTTATGGATTTTACCGTTTTGCAATCTACTTTCCTGTTAACTTTCCTCTTATCAGTTGGTTTATTTTTCTTTATACGTGCTTCAACTAAAGACCGTACAGAAATGATGCGCTTGACTTCGGATCAGGACGAAAATACATTCATGACTTCATTAAAGGAGTATTTTCGCTCTCGTGCTTATCGAGTTTTAGCGGTAGACTCTGCCAAAAATCAAGTCACTTTTGAGGGATTTGTCAGCCCTAGCTGGTTTTTAGCAGTATTTTTGACTGTATTAGCTGCTGTGGGTTTAGGTTGTCTGGCGTTGGTTTTATCAATGCTTTTTCCCGATTTTGGGCAGTTTTTTCTGGGAATAATCCTATTTTCGCCTTTAAGTGGGTTATTGTATTGGAAAAAATCTGGAAGACTTGAGAAGGTGTCACTCAAGATGGAAAATATCCTGAGTGGACAAGACTTCTCAAGTATAATTACTGTGACTGCCCATAGAGATGAACTTGCTGAGTTACAAAGGGCATTACAGCTAAAGACGCTGGACACTTGATTGATTTTTGGGGATAAAAACCAGCATTCTCTACATTCATGTAGGCTTCTGACTAAAATTTTGAGTAAATCAGCAGTAGGAAGGAAGGAAAAATTTTGCTTGTGCTGTTAATCTTCCTGATGCCTGAAATGTCATAAGGAAAAATTTAAATTGGTGGACAGAGCTTGATAGTAGTCCAAATTAATGAGAGCATAAATAATTCATGCTTCATTTTTTGGATGACCTTGGCTCTGTCGCTATTCTCTTGGTGTATAAGCTGATAATAAACTGATTCATCTAACCAAATTTAGTTGATGAGGAATTAATTATGCCATGACTTGAGAGAATTCATTTAAACCCTACTGGCAAATTCAACAACAAAATTAAAAAAAGGAATTTTTGAATAAGCTGGTCAAAATTACCAGTTAATTATTCACAGATTCAGAAGTCACACTTACAAGATATGATGGTCATTTGTTGTTTAGTTACTGGCAACAGCAACAGCAACAGCAACAGGTTCTTGTGCTGTTGGTGATTCTAAAGTCCTAAGACTAGGGAACAAGAAATGATTCTCTTCTACGTATTGAGCGCCAAACAGACCTTTTTCCGCCCAGAAATAACGGTCTGTTGTATGTTCATTACGTTTTACTAGTAGCAGCGCGGGTGGCAAAATACCTTCAGCTTGAATAAATTTTCTTGCTGCTGTCACAGGTTTATCTTCGCCACTTTCAATGCTGTACTGAGGAATATGCTCAAGTATGCGCCGTCCTTCCTGTCTCCGACGACTCTTCCGCTTGCGTCTCCGTGCCAACCTATTGTCCTCCTGTTTCAAGCTATAGACTGTAGTTATGGCTACAAAATCCGTCGTCATTATATAAGTTCTATCTCAAAAAATCAATAGTTTTTAATGTTTTGATACAACTGGGGAAAAAACAATTAAAAATCAAGAATTAAAAATTAAAAAATCGCTGCCTTTTCAGTCATTACTTGTTACCTCTTCCCCCATTACCAGATTAAACTAGATAGCTATAAGCCTTGATTGGGGACTGGGGACTGGGGACTGGGGACTGGGGACTGGGGACTGGGGACTGGGTAATTTTCTTCTTCCTTGCTCGGTGACTCCTGACTCGGTGACTCCTGACTCGGTGATTCCTGACTCGGTGATTCCTGACTCCTAGATTCTTTCTTCCTCCTAGATTCCTGAACTCATGCTAATGTCTGCCAGTTCTGATTTCCTTGCTCTATGTCGAGAACAAATAGCCCTGCTAACCCAAGGAATGGGGGCATCTTTTACGGTGGTTTATTTAACACAGGAACTGGTAGAAAAGCCTATAAGTGAGGCGCGACTAATTCCGGTAATGGTGTATCCAGAGACTATAGCATTAAATTCTAGTAATGAATATGGTGAACCAGAGAATAGCTATTCTGTAAGGCTTGCTAATGTTTTAGCATTCCCAAATCAGCAACCGAGGTTGTTAAAACCGACTTCTGTATCTTCTCATCCGTCGGTGGAATCGGAAACAACAGAAAAACAAAATTTACACGATGAACAGGATGAATACTTACTCAGTCATAACCAAATTGTTTTACCCCTGATTTATGAGGGTGTAATGATGGGCTTATTGGTGACTGCGAGGGACGATAGGGAATGGAATCAACGGGAAGAGGGGGAAATTGAACGCATTGCCAAAACTTTAGCGATCGCTTGCATTTTAGACCAACGGAGGGCTTGGTTACAACACCAACTCCAGCAAGAACAAATTTTGCAAGAGAGACAACGGGATTTATTAGATAATCTTTTGCATCAGCTTCGTAACCCCTTAACTGCTATCCGCACCTTTGGTAAGTTACTATTTAAGCGAATGCGACCGGTTGATCCTAATCGGGAAGTAGCAACCAGTATAGTCAGGGAGAGCGATCGCTTGCAAGAGCTATTGCAACAATTTGATCAGGTTATTGATTTAAATACAGCAGATTTAGCACCTCTACCTCTACCAGAATCAAAGGTTGTTATTAATGAAAATGTGCAAAAGCCAGTTAAACCTGCATTATTATTGCCAGGAACAGGAGAACAATTAACTGATTGTTGTCTAGCAGATTTATTAGCACCTTTATTAATATCGGCTCAAGCTATTTCCCAAGAAAGAAATTTACAATTAATTACGGAAATTTCCCACTATTTACCTTTAGTAAAAGTGAATGAAAAAGCATTAACAGAAGTGTTGAGTAATATTATAGATAATGCTTTGAAATATACTCCCCCCGGTGGAAAAATCTTAGTCCAATGTGGGCAACAAAAAGGAAATTTACAAGGTATTGCTATTAGTGATACAGGTCCTGGTATTCCTCCAGAAGATCTAGAACATCTTGGAGAAAGACATTATCGAGGTGTACAGGCAAAAACAGAAATACCCGGAACTGGTTTAGGAATTAGTATTGCTAAACAGTTAATAGCAGAAATGCAGGGAAGTATAGAGGTTTTCAGTCCGGCCATTCACTCAATTATCACATTACCGCATATCCCAGGAACTACATTTATAATTTGGCTACAGTCTGTTGATTAAGTGATAGAAGTTTTATATTTAATTGGATATATGCTTAGAGGGTGTTTGAAAAGTTTTGAATGTATAGACTGACCCCTCTCCAAACCTCTCCCCTGCAAGGGGAGAGGCTTTAAAACCCCCATTCCCTTGCAGGGAAGGGGGGTAGGGGGGTTAGGTTTTTGGAGATTACGGGTTTGATATAATACTTTTCAAACAACCTCTTAGAGGATGTTTGAAAAGTTTTGAATGTATAGACTGACCCCTCTCCAAACCTCTCCCCTGCAAGGGGAGAGGCTTTAAAACCCCCATTCCCTTGCAGGGAAGGGGGGTAGGGGGGTTAGGTTTTTGGAGATTACGGGTTTGATATAATACTTTTCAAACAACCTCTTAGAGAATAAAAATAGTTTTTACATAAAAATAAAGCGACATTGCCCCATAATTCAGGGAAACAATCGCTTTATTCGTATTATAAAATTCACAACTTCAAAACTATTAAGTAGGTGAACGGAAAAAACCGTAGACGCGAAGCGGCTTCTCGAAGAGTAATATGTAACGAAAAGTAAAATCGGCCAAACCCTCTTCACTCTTGCCTCTTGCCTCTTGCCTCTTGCCTAGTGCCATAACGACGATTTTCAATGCTAACCTACTTAACTCTATTGACGAGTGATCACCAAATTTGAAGTCAGGGTAATAGCTAAATCTTGTTCTGGTCTGAGGACAAAAACATCAGCTTTTTGTTTCCGCAATAGTACACTAGCTAAAGCACCCGCTGCTGCACCACCCACAGGCTCTAAAACTTCAATTTTCTTGTTACCTGTAATTAGGGAAATCACACTAGCTGCACCGGCACCAATAGCAGCATCAGTTAATACTTGTCCAGTGCTTGATCCCTTGGAGATTGTTTCTGTTTTGGTTATGGTTCGGGAATTAGCAAAAATCTGTTGTCGTTGTCCAGAAGGAAATACTAATTCTCTGGCTACAAAACGAACACCTTGCTGATTATTCCCAGAAGATCGAGTATTTAATCTTACTGGTTGTAATTCACCAATCACTTCAGTATTGGCAGGAATTAAAATATTTCTGTTGCTATCAGTAACATTGTCAGCTATTTTCAGAGTTAGGGCTAATGTTTCACCCGGTTTGACAATAACTTTTTCCTTGTCGTAGGTAACAGGTAAAGTTACGTTAGCGGGAATACTAATTGTCCGCGATTGATTGAGATTGTATCCTTGGGCCAGAACAGGACTAAAAGATAATAACGGGGTAGCTGCACCTGTGGTAATGGCTATGGCCATGAGTGCAGCGGTGCGAGATTGCCAACGGGTAGAACGACTCATGATAAGATTGCCCATAATATGTGATATGTATGGTGACGTGGGTTGGCTAGGATAGTTTCTGGACAATTGTTAATTAAGCATAAGCGCTGCTTACTTACGTTTTCTTTTTTTAATTGGTTTTTAGAGCTAATCGTTGAGGAAGTTGTAAAAATAATTTACCTTCTGCATCAACCTTTGATTTAAGTTTTATTTGCATATAATTAACTCCTTAATATCTTTCATTATTATATTACTAATTTTCAAAAAATAAGGTTCTACCGCTACCCTTATGGAATAAAATATTAATTTAATTTTCGTAGGTTGGGTAGAACGAAGACCAAACCCAACAAAATCCCCCAAATGTTGGGTTATGGCTTCGCCACACTTCGTGAACGTACCTCAAACCAACCTACACCATTAATAATTGTTTAACAGCAGCGTTGATGATTTTTTCGCTCTCTGTTTGAGTTTGTGTTAGTTTGGTTTCTAGTTCATCACATAGTTTCATTAATTTATCTACTTTGGTAACGATGCGTTTTTGTTCATTGAGGGGTGGGATAGAAAGATAAATACTTTGAATTTTATTGATATATAAACAAGGTTGTGCAGATTGTTTTACCTTATTCCAAATTTGATTTTGTCCAATAGGACTCTTAATTACAAGAGCAATATATTCAGGGTAGATATAATTTGCAAAAGTTCTTATTAAAGCAACACTACGAACAATTGTAATTTTTGGTGGCTCTTTAATCAGACATAATCTTCCAGTTGTAGCACCTACACATACCATCAAAATGTCATTATGTATAGGCTCGCATCTTTTCCAACATTTTTCGGCAGTTTCGTAAGAAACAAAATCAGTATTGGTTAAATCGAGATAACCGTCTCGAACATTCTTCGCTGTTGCTAAAGGTATTTCAGGGATGTTTATTCTAGGTGGTGTTGCGTGTTCTCCATCTGTTACTTGTGAAGTAATATCATTAATAGTTGCCCATTTCCATATTTTTGGTAAAGTAAAAGAAATATATTCATTCTCGTTTTTATCATTAGATGATAGTTGTGATTTACTAATCTTCCCTTCCTTAACTAACCGTTCCTTTTCCTTCTTAATTCTCTCCAACAAAACCGCCGCAGGTTCATCATTTGCATCTTGCGGTACTAACTTACCCCTCACAGCTAAATCTAAAATCAATTCCCGTAACTTCTGCACACTATTAGGCGCTTCAGCCAACAAATCAAAATGCTCAAAAAACGTTTCTAACTTCATACAAATTCACCCCCTAAAGCCGTCATCAATTCCTGTTTTAAACTATTGCGAGTTTCACCCAAATCATCTAAAAGACTTGCATATTCTTCCAACATTTCCGCCACATCTCGATGTTCAAAATCAACCGTGTGAGGATTTTTAATATCTAAATTATATCCATTATCCTTAATCACCTGGATAGGAACTTTCCACGCAAATTCCGATTCTATTCTATTATGCCACCAAGCTTTCTCCGGTGCAAATTCTTCAATCCTAATGGGCTTAGTTTTCGAGTAGGACTTATACCCTGGTGGATAAGGGTGTTCATAATACCAAATCTCTTGAGTCGCTTCACCCTTAGTAAAGAATAATAAATTAGTTTTAATCCCAGTATAAGGACTAAAAACCCCATTCGGTAAACGGACAATAGTATGTAAATTACACTCCTCTAAC
Organism: Dolichospermum sp. UHCC 0406; assembly: GCF_009712025.1. Lineage (NCBI taxonomy): Bacteria > Bacillati > Cyanobacteriota > Cyanophyceae > Nostocales > Aphanizomenonaceae > Dolichospermum > Dolichospermum sp. UHCC 0406. The sequence goes on along the minus strand of NZ_VILA01000001.1, from coordinate 142,998 downwards.
AACTTTTCTTTAATCCGGGTTTTCACACCTTCACCAAATAAAGTCCCATCTGGTAAAACAATACCACCCCGTCCCCCATCTTGTAATAAATGGCTAATCAATAATAAAAATAAATCAGCCGTTTCTTTAGTTCTAAAAGTAGCCGGAAAACCAGACTCAATTCCATCTTCTTCCATACCACCAAAAGGCGGATTTGTAATAATGACATTCACCCTATCACTAGGTTTATAATCTCGCAAAGGTCGAGATAAAGTATTATCATGACTTATCGCTGGAACTTCCACACCATGCAATAACATATTCGTCATACACAATAAATGAGGTAGAGGTTTTTTCTCCACACCTCTAATTAACTTATGTAATTTTTCGCTATCATCTGAAGTCTTTACATATTTATTTTTAATATGTTCTAAAGCACAAGTTAAAAAACCTCCCGTACCGCAAGCAGGGTCTAAAATTCTTTCACCCAATTTAGGGTCAATCATATCCACCATAAACTGAGTTACAGCACGGGGAGTGTAATATTCTCCAGCATTACCCGCGCTTTGTAAATCACGAAGTATTTGTTCATAAATATCGCCAAATAAATGCCTATCTTGGGAACTATTAAAATCAATTTCATTTAATTTATTAATTACTTGCCGGATAAGAGTGCCATTTTTCATATAATTATAGGCATCCTCAAATACCGCCTTAATAACAAACCCGCGAGGGTTTTTATCTTGATAGGTATTCGCGTCTTTTAGAGTTTTGAATAAAACATTATCCACAAAATCAAGTAAAGTATCCCCCGTCATTCCTTCCGAGTCTGTAGCCCAATTCCGCCACCTTAAAGCCTCTGGAATGGGAGAATGGTAATGATCATCTAATAATTCATATTCTTCTTCCCTGTCGTCAAAAATCTTGAGAAAAATCATCCATACTAATTGACTAATGCGTTGGGCATCACCATCCACACCAGCATCTTTACGCATGATGTCTTGGATAGTTTTAATTGTGGTACTGATTGACATTTGTTGATAAAGATAGAGTTATGCACTATTGGCTATTATGCCAGATACTTGAGTCAGCCAGTCAGCCAGCCAGGGAATAAATTCCCCGTCTCAAAGCTAAAGTCGGTTAAAACCGACTATTTTTTTGTTTTATTTATTATCTCGTTCCCAGTCTCTGACTGGGAATGCTATCAAGAGGTTCTACCTCTAGTATCATTGAAGGCAGAGCCTTCTAAAATTCATTCCCATACAGAGTATGGGAACGAGAAATAGCCCGCCTGGGAATGATAGCGCAGCGTGGCGTTAGCCATATTCCCAGTCTCATAGCAAAAGTTGTCTTTTGATGACTAAATAACCTGAGAATCTTTGAGTAAACTTTAGTTTACTTTAGCTATTAGCCCGGAAATTCATTTCTGGGCGGGTGTGGAAACTAACAGATAACTACACAGATATATTCAGTAATTCATATTTCATGATGCCATATAAAGTTGATTTTTTAACTCCTGTAATGCTTCTAAATATTTTTGTTTATTACCAAATAATTTGACAATTTCTATAGGTGTACCTATTTTATCAAACGGTTGCACTTTTAAATCATTTATATTTTCAATATTTTCAATTCCCTCATCTGCATATTTATCTAAAAGTGCATCTAAAACCGCACGGGCTTTTTCACTATATTGATGAAAATAATCACGCTGACGCACCTTTTTCGCCCTTTCTTTCCGACTTAATGCAGGTTGGTCAAAAGCTACATGACAAATTAAATCAAAAGGATCAAAATCTTTCCCCACTTCCTCTGTTAATGCTTCTAATAAAATTCCCTGTTCATTTAATTCTTGAATAATAGCTTGTTTCTGTTCTGCTGCATTCCAGCGACGGAGAAATTTATCTAAAGTCGTAAATTCTTGTTGGACAGTTTTCCGGGTATAGTCCTTAATAGATTCGGTGATTAATTTACCATCTTTACCATAATAAAGAGTCCTTTCAGAAACTATATCAACATCCACACCTACAGGTACAAATTTAACTCGCTTTTGTCCTGTTTTTTCTGGTAAATCATCAATATTATCTCTACTGTCTCCATTATCTGTACTACCATTATCATCATCTGGAGGTACAGGAGATTCCCCTGTTTTTGGTTCATATATTTGTACAGGTTCGCCATCAAAATCTTTATCATTAAACTTTTTAGTAGCTTTTTTGAAATCTATAATTGTGAAATATGTTTTATCAAATTCTTCATTAATTCTTGTCCCTCTACCAATGATTTGTTTAAACTCAGTCATTGAACCAATATTTTTATCTAAAACAATTAATTTACAGGTTTGGGCATCTACTCCTGTAGTCATTAATTTAGAAGTTGTCACAATCACTGGATAGGGACTTTCTGGTAAAATGAAATTATCTAATTCTGCTTTTCCCTGTTCATCATCTCCCGTAATTCGCATAATATATTTACGATTTTGGGAAACTAAATCACTATTTTCATTAATTAAGGCACAGCGCATTCTTTCGGCGTGGTCTATATCTTCACAGAAAACAATGGTTTTATCAAAACGGTTGGTAGCTTTGAGAAATTCGGTAATTTTTTTCGCTACTAAAATATCTCGATTTTCTAATATTAATGTGCGGTTAATGTCTTTTTGGGTGTAAAGTTTATCATCAATTAATTGATGATATTTATCTAATTCTCCCGGTGCTGGTTGCCAGCCTTCTAAGTCTTTATCAATGTCAATTCTGACAACTTTATAAGGGGCTAAAAATCCATCTTCTATCCCTTGTTTCAAAGAATAAGTATAAATGGGTTGGCCAAAATAATCTATATTAGAAACCTCTTTAGTTTCCTTGGGTGTAGCTGTTAAACCGATTTGGGTAGCAGCAGAAAAGTATTCTAAAATTTCTCGCCATGCAGAATCATCAGCCGCACTACCACGATGACATTCATCAATTACAATTAAATCAAAAAATCCCCTAGTGAATTGTTTATATATATTTTTAGATTCTTCTGTTCCTGATACACCTTGATAAAGGGCTAAATAAATTTCATAAGCTGTATCTACCTGACGTTTAGTTATTTTCGTCATCGGAGAACCAAAGGGTTTAAAATCATTGGTTTTAGTCTGGTCTATGAGAATATTTCTATCTGCTAAAAATAGGATTCTAGTTTTATGTTTAGATCTCCATAACCGCCAAATAATTTGAAAAGCTGTGAAGGTTTTACCCGTACCTGTAGCCATAACTAATAATACCCTGTTTTCACCTTTAGCAATGGCTTCTACAGTTTTATTAATAGCAATTTCTTGATAGTAACGGGGTGATTTACCACTGCCATCATCATAATAACTTTGGGTAACAATAGGCTGTAATTCATCATCAATATTTCGCCATTTACAGTAACGTTGCCATAATTCCGCCGGTGTGGGAAAACTATCTAAAGGAATTTCTCTTGCCATTATTCCTGATGTCACAGTTCTATCATGTTCTAAAAATGCGTCACCATTGGAACTATAAACAAAAGGTATATCTAACATTTCTGCATAATTAAGTGCTTGCTGCATTCCACTTCCCACACTGTGGTTATTATCTTTGGCTTCAATGACAGCAATTTTGAGATTAGGTTTGTAGAAGAGAATATAATCAGCGCGTTTACTTTCTCCTCTTGTGACTAATTTACCCCTCACATAAACCCGTCCTGCGGTAAAGGTGTATTCTTCACGGATTTGGCTATGTAAATCCCATCCTGCGGTTTGCACTATGGCAGGAGTGATGTATTTAGTACAGATGTCGCGTTCGCTGAGGGCTTTTTTGTCAAAGTCCATAGAATTAAGTCTGATTATGGTTTTAGCACACTTATTACCTATAGTATCAATAAACGCATTTTTGACAACAAAAACAGAATATCTGACGATGACATCAGATGACATTTGAAAAAAGTTGTCCCAATATTGTAAATTTTTGTAAAATTGATGTCTTCAAGACTAGAAACCTGCTAATTAGATAGCTAAACTAAAAACTAAGTGCATCTGTACTGTTAACTTTTAAAATTGTAAATGTGGCGCTATAGCCTGAATGATTCCAGTCCAACTTATCATCAAAAACTTTCTTAGTTACCGTGACGCAGCTTTAGATTTTAGCGGCTTGCATACGGCGTGTATTTGTGGTTCTAATGGTGCGGGGAAATCTTCCCTTTTAGAAGCTATCACTTGGGCAATTTGGGGTGAAAGCCGTGCTACTATTGAGGATGATGTGATTCATTCTGGCGCACAAGAAGTCCGAATTGATTTCACTTTCCAGAGTGGTTTGCAAACTTATCGGGTAATTCGCAACCGGGTAAGAGGTGGAACTAGTATTTTGGAATTTCAAATTGAAACTCCTGCTGGGTTTCGTCCTTTGACGGGTAAGGGATTAAAAGCCACTCAGGATGTCATTCTCGAACATATTAAGCTAGATTATGAGACTTTTATTAATTCAGCTTATTTGCGTCAGGGGAAAGCCGATGAATTTATGCTCAAACGTCCTGCTGAACGCAAGGAAATTTTGGCGGAGTTATTAAAACTAAATCAGTATGATGAGTTAGAAGAACGCGCTAAGGATAAATCTAAACTTTATAGAATCCGAGGAGAAGATTTAGAAAATTCTTTAGCGAATATTAAAATTCAACTACAACAACGGGAAACAACGGAAACTCAACGCGCTGAGTTAGAAGCGCAATTGAATAATTTACAACAAGTACAAGCTTTTGAAAATATTCAATTACAAAGTTTACAAGTTATCCAACATCAAAGACAAAGTTGGGAACAACAATTAAATTTTGTGCGGCAACGATATGATAATCTGAACCAAGATAGCGATCGCTTACAACAAGAACAAATATCCGTAAAATCCCAATTAACAGATTTAGAAAAGATTATCAATCAACAAGTTGATATTCAAGCTGGTTATGCTCAATATCAAAGTCTGCAATCTCAAGAAGAAATTTTTGCAGCTAAATTTGAACAACATACCCGCGCTACCAATTTAAAACAACAAAAACAACAACAGCTATATAAACAAACTCAAGATTTAGAACGTCAATTACAACAAGCTGAAGCTCAATTAGCAGCTTTAGAACAACAAGAACAAGAAATTTCCCAAACCTTGAGTAAATCTGGGGATATCGAAACAGCTATATTACAATTAAATACCGCTCGTCAGCATTTGACTAACTTAGATCAATTGCAAATGCAGGTAACACCATTATTACAACAAAGAGCCAGTTTGCAAAGTCAATTAGATCGCACTCATGCTAGTCTAGTAGCGCGATTGGAGCAAATGCAAGCCACAGAAAAACAATTACAAAATCAACACCATCGTCAACCCCAATTACAACAAGCAGTAATAGAGATAGGAACGCAAATTGAAGAATTAGATAAAAAGCGAGTTTATCTCCAAAGAGTAAAGGAAAAAGGACAGGAAAGACGACATTTTCTGGAGCGTTTACAAGCTCATCAAGGAGATTATGAAAGGTTATTGGGGGAACTAGAACAAAAATTGCAAATGTTACAAAATCCCGATGCTAGTTGTCCTTTATGTGAACGTCCTCTAGACGAACATCATTGGAGTAAAGTTATCGAAAAAACTCAATTAGAATATGAAGATACCCAAGGACAATTTTGGGTAGTGCGGGAACAAATAGCGGTTTCAGATCGGGAAATTCAGGTACTCAGACAAGAATATCGAGAAATAGACCAAAAGTTATCAGGTTATGATTCATTGCGAGAAAAACGGGGACAATTAGCAGCACAGTTAGAAGCTACAAGTGATGTTCAACAACAGTTACTGCAAATTATTTCTGAAAAACAACATTTAGAAAATTCCTTAGAAACCGGTGATTATGCACCAGAAAAACAAATAGAAATTCAGCAATTAGATCAATATCTCCAGCAACTTAATTATAGTGAACAAGACCACGTTCTTGCCCGTAGTGATGTGGATAAATTACGTTGGGCAGAAATTAAACAAGGACAAATTAAGGATGCCTTAAAACGTCAAGGACAACTAATAGCTAGAAAACCAGAATTAACAGCGAATATTGCTCAATTACAATTGCAACTGCAACAAGGACAAACTGATTCTGATTGTGCCAAAGAAATCGCTAATTTAGAACAGCAAATTGCCGAAATTGGCTATAGTTCAGAACAGCATAATTATCTGCGTCAAGGTGTGCGACAAGGGCAAGGTTGGCAATTACGTCATCAACAATTCTTATCAGCACAAGCACAATATCCTCAATTAAGTCATAAAAGTCAAGATTTGGAAGATTCATTGCAAAGAATATTCAAAGAACGAGAAATATTAACTCAACAAATTGATAATATGGTTAAACAATTAACCGACAGTGCGAACCCAACAGCCCAAATTAATGCTTTAGAACAACAATTAGCAAACCGGAGACGGGAACTAGATCATAAAATATCTCAGTTGGGACAATTAAAACAAATGTCTCTGCAATTAGAAACTTTGCAAAATCAATATGAACAAGATATCCAACAGGTGCAAATTTGTAAACAACAACAGCGTGTTTATCAAGAATTAGCTCAAGCTTTTGGCAAAAATGGGATTCAAGCTTTAATGATTGAAAATATTTTACCCCAACTGGAAGCAGAAGCTAATCAATTACTTTCTCGATTGAGTGCGAATCAATTTCACGTCCAATTTATCACCCAAAAAGCGGGACGCAGTGGCAAATCAAGTAAGAAAAATGCTAAATTAATAGATACATTAGATATTTTAATTGCTGATTCCAGAGGAACGAGATCCTATGAAACTTATTCAGGAGGAGAAGCTTTTAGAATTAACTTTGCCATTCGTTTAGCTTTGGCAAAATTATTGGCACAAAGGGCAGGAGCCTCATTACAATTATTAGTAATAGATGAAGGTTTTGGGACTCAAGATGGGGAAGGATGCGATCGCTTAATTGCGGCAATTAACGCCATATCCTCTGATTTTGCCTGTATCCTCACTGTAACCCATATGCCCCACCTCAAAGAAGCCTTCCAAGCCAGAATTGAAGTGAGTAAAAATCAGCAAGGTTCACAGTTACAATTATTGATGTAATACCCAGATCCCCGACTTCTTTGAGAAGTCGGGGATCTATATCCAATTATCTACTCATGCTGAGATTAATTACTGACTTTGACGGGCCAATCATGGATGTTTCGGAACGCTACTACCGTGTTTATCAGTTGTGTTTAGAGAAAACCCGATATCCTGAACAAACAATTATAGAACTTTCTAAAGCCGAATTTTGGCAACTCAAGCGATCGCACACTCCCGAACTCCAAATTGCTCTACAATCAGGTTTAGATGCCCAACAAGGGCAAGAATTTTCCCAAATCCGTAAACAAATAGTCCACACCCTCCCCTATTTCCAGTATGATGTCCTTGTTCCCACTGCATTAGAAACACTCACCAAAGTTCAAGCAGCCGGTGTTGATTTAGCCGTGATGACAATGCGACGGGTACGAGAATTAGATTATGCTTTTAATCAATATAATTTGAGCCAGTTTTTCCCAGAAAATCGCCGTTATTGCCTAAGTAACGACTATCTAAAAACTCGTGATATCGAAGATAAACCATTATTAATGGCTAGAGCCTTAGCTGAACTCCCCCCTGCGGCTGATACTTGGATGGTGGGAGACACAGAAGCCGACATTGCTGCTGCCAAAAAACACGATATCAAAATTATTGCAGTTGAGTCGGGTATCCGAGATCGCAGTCAACTAGCATTTTATCAACCTGATATGATTGTGACCGATTTAAAAACGGCTGTAGATTTTATCCTCAAACAATAAAAAAATTATGGGTAATCGGTCATTAACCAATTACCCATTACCTAACGTAAAAAGCTACTTACTAACCACATCAATATAAAAGTCAACAGCGTCGAAAACTGATTCGCTGTCAAAGTTATTAATGGTGATGGTAATATCAAGCCAGCAATTAGACCGCCAGCGATTAAGCCAGCAATTAAACTAACTAACGTGAATAAAACCGCTCTACCAAATTTTCCTTCCTTGCGATTGAGGAAGTAAACACCAATAGCTACCCCAACTACCAAGGACAGTTGTAAAACCTGTCCGCTACCACCGGGATATAACACACTAGTTGCACTTAAACCCAGATACCAAGCTCCTGGTAGCAGTACATCAGTTAAAGTAGGCTGATCTATACTCCGCTGTAGCCATGCAGGAGACTGCTGACCAAGGGTTTGACTTGTTTGGGGAGAAGATGGAACTCGCTTTTCTGGAAACCGGATGCGTTCAGGCACTTTAATTTTACCTTCTTGGCGCATCCGCAGGCGCTCCATTAGAATCGCATCATAAGCAGCTTCAATAACTTCTCGGACATTGCCATCACCACCATGTCGTTCTAACAGGCGATTCCGAACATCCTGAATTTCATCGAAGCTTGCATCTTCTGATACCCCAAGTTTCTCGTAGGGACTTTGATCACTCATGGGAGGTTATTACTTTAGCCTTAATCAGCGGCACTTTTTATTTTACAGAAAAACAACTTTAGATTTTATAGAAATAAAGACAACAATTAGACAAGTAGCTACCTGCATTAGAGAAAGTAGGCAATTTTATCTATCTACCACAATAATAGCATGAGTCGGGGCAACCGCACATAAGAAAATTGTGGTTTTAAGATTGTTGAAAATTTGAATACTCAGGACTGTGGGCTGAAGTCGGGAAACTACTTTCATCCTCCCCTAACTCCTGCTATACCAGCAGATTTACCTCTTCAATATTCACAATAAAAATTACAGTTTATAGAAATAATCAGGATAATCATCCCTATCCCCCGTAAATTTTGAATTACTGCCAAAGTAAAACCTGCGTTTTTACGCAATCATCTTTGTTAATTCTATGTACTTCTGTAAAAAATAATAGCCATGGCTGCTGCCAAGATTCTTGTAATTGACGACGATCCTGCGGTTCGGAATTTAATCCAACGCTTTTTACTGAAACAAAATTATCAAGTTGAGTCTGCCGAAGATGGGAAGACTGGTCTAAGTATGTTTGAGCAATTTAACCCTGATTTAGTAATTCTAGATGTTAATTTGCCGGATGTGATTGGTTTTAACCTCTGTCAAGAAATGCAGAGTCGTAGTGGTGTATTTGTGCTACTACTGACTAGCAGGACAGACGAAGCGGATAAAATTCGCGGTTTTTCTAAAGGTGCTGATGACTATCTCACTAAGCCATTTGGTTTAGGAGAGTTAGAAGTTAGAGTAGCAGCAATTTTAAGGCGGCAGCGGGTTGTAACTAATGCAGAACAGCAACGTCTTATCTTTGACAAACTAACTATTGATTCCATAGGACGGGAAGTAATGCTTAATAGCGAACCCATTCTCTTAACTGCTCTGGAATTTGACTTATTATATTTTTTAGCTAGTCATCCAGCTAGAGTTTGGCGACGATCTGAACTGATCCAAAAAGTTTGGGACTATGAATATGTTGGGGATCAACGGGTTGTAGATGTCCATATTGGTCAAATTCGTAAGAAAATTGAAATCGATCCGACTCAATCAACATTAATTCACACTATCCGTGGTGTAGGGTACAAATTTGAATGCGCTACTTCTAACTAAAACTTGACTACTATCTCTAAACTTCCGCCGCTCCCAAGCCTTCAAGGCGTGGGAGCAGGGCTGCAAAATTTATGCTATCAACGCAAAATGTTGTGAACAGAAACAGAGTTGGTTTATTAATTTAATCCAGTATTTATCTGGATTATTGATGAAATAAAGTTTCTAAGTAAACACGAGCCGCTCGGCGATCGCTTTCGCCATTTTGCAGCAAAAATAGCGATAAAGCCGCTGTTAATACGCGGGTTTGATCCCAATCAGGATGGCTTTGCAGATAGTTGTTCATGGATTCCTGTAATGTTTCGGGAATTTCAGTAAAGAGAGGAACTGTTGAGTTCATAAAATTTTCCTGTAGATTAATCAAGAGAAGTTACTTGTGTTCAGTTTGACTGAGGGCTGATTCATCCCCTGTGAGGAAAGTAGGGAAGGAAATTAAAATAAACCAAAATACAAAATGCAGATGCCTAGGGGAATCAAACTAAGACTCATCATTTTGCGCTCACAACGGGTGGATTTGTCAATGCTGCGAAATGTTAACAATTAGCAGTCAAAAATAAATATTGACGAATTAATCAGGCTTATAACTATATTTTTGTTACATAACTTCATGAAAACTCGGTTATCAAGCCTGTTAGTAGTGAAAAATTCACAATCCCCAATAAGTCAGGAATAGCTGATTAACTCGTCAAACATCTGTGGAAAACTGCAAAATTACCTGTGGAAATCCTGTGGAATGAATGAGGAAAATAATAGTTAATAATAAGAATTACCAAAATGTCAGGAAGATATGACATATCAGGTAAATAAGATGATAAAGTCAATTTATGAATATAAGTATGCTAACTTTTAGTTATCTAGTTTAAAGTGGTGACGGAAATTACTCATTAAAACTAGGCTAAATGCAAGTTAAAATAGATGAAAGTAGTAATTTGTTGTGCTTTCTACAAGAAAAACTTTTAAGCTCTAATTCTGTAAATTATTGATTTTTGCCTGAGAAATTGGAATGTTAGACCAAATATTTAATTACCTAGATTTTCATTTCAGCGTCGAAGCTTCTATAGTCCTCCTAATCTTAGTGTTTTTAGAGGCAGTGCTATCGGCTGATAATGCGATCGCCCTCGCTGCGATCGCCCAAGGACTAGAAGACAAAAAACTAGAAGGTCAAGCCCTAAACATTGGTTTAGTATTTGCTTATGTCCTCCGAATCACCCTATTGTTAACAGCTACTTGGGTACAAAAATTTTGGCAATTTGAACTATTGGGCGCTGGTTATCTCTTATGGCTAGTATTCCAACACTTTAGTTCCCAAGAAGACGAATCCAATCACCATCACGGACCACGTTTTAAATCTCTGTGGCAAGCTATACCCGTGATTGCCTTTACCGATTTAGCCTTTTCCTTGGATAGTGTGACCACAGCGATCGCCGTTTCTCAAGAAACATGGTTAGTAATCACTGGTACAACCATCGGTATTGTCACCCTCCGATTCATGGCTGGATTATTTATCCGCTGGTTAGATGAATATGCAAACTTAGAAGACGCAGGTTACATCACTGTAGCGTTTGTAGGTTTACGTCTGTTATTAAAAGTCATCAACGATGATTTAGTCCCACCACAATGGCTCATGGTGACAGCTATTGGTATCATCTTAGCCTGGGGCTTCTCTAAACGCACCGTTGTGAAGTTAGTTCCAGAAGAAAAGGAAAAAGCCGAAGTCTTGAAGTAATTAGGTAGGGAACAGGTAACAGGTAACAGTTTTATTACCCATTACCCATTACCCATTACCCATCCCTAATTACTCATTTAACCAAGGTGTGGAATGAGGTTGCCAAGCAACTAATTCCTCTTCCTTAAACCACAGCGCAATTTCTGTTTGGGCGGTTTCTTGAGCATCAGAACCATGAATGAGGTTGCGACCGACATTAACGCCAAAATCGCCGCGAATTGTGCCTGGTTCTGCTGTTAAAGGGTTGGTTGCGCCAATAATTTTTCTGGCTGCTACCACAACGCCCTCGCCTTCCCAAACCATGGCTACCACTGGACTAGAAATGATAAATTCCACTAAACCAGGGAAAAAAGGTCTTTCACGGTGAACATCATAATGTTTTTCCGCTAATTCTTTACTAACCTTCATAAACTTTAAGCCCACTAGGGTAAAGCCCTTAGTTTCAAATCGGCGGATAATTTCACCCACCAAGCCGCGTTGTACACCGTCAGGTTTAATTGCTAAAAATGTGCGTTCCAAATCTGTCTCCAAAAACATAATCAAATTTTGATGGGTTAATTGTCAGTTGTATTGATGTCTTTTGTCTAGTAGTCTTGTGAATATTCCCGAAAAATTGCAGAGATAAGGGAACGAGAAAAAAATTGTCTTCTTTTCTGGCTAGTAAAGACGCAGCAAGGCTTACTTACCCCTCTACGGGTAGCGCAGCATGGTAATGACGATATTTATAATTAGGGGGTGCTGAAAAAGTTGTCTGTGAGGGCTAGGAGTCAGGAGTCAGGAGTCAGGAGTCAGGAGGAAGAATTAGAAGAAGAGAAGAATAGTATTGAATCTGGTCAAGTGATAGGTTTTTGCTGATTTCAACCCTTATTCCTTGCACCTGATTCACCTTTTTTACCTTCAAACTCTTGATATATCTCAGTTCTAGGTTTATTCAGCAGCCCCTAATTACTAATTCTTAATCAGAAATTATTTCTAGTTGTATATCCCTTACCAGACTATTTTGTTAAATTATTATTTTCGTAGGCAACCACAGAGGTCAGGAAGAAATGGGTGTCGAGTCAACCGCTGATGAAATTGTGAAAATGCCGTCTAATGGGCATAAAGCTGAATTGAAACGCCAAAAACAGAAGCAACTACTAGTCCCTAGTCCAATTACGGGAGATTTACCTCTACCTTGGAAAATTGAGAACAGTGAAGACCTGTACCGGATTGAAGGTTGGGGAAAGCCTTATTTTTCGATTAATGCGGCTGGTCATGTGACTGTCTCCCCCAAGGGTGAACGTGGTGGGTCATTAGACTTGTTCGAGTTGGTAAATGCTTTAAAGCAGCGTAATTTGGGGCTACCTATGTTAATTCGCTTTTCCGATATTTTGGAAGACCGAATTGAGCGATTAAATGCTTGTTTTGCCAAAGCGATCGCTCGCTATAACTATCCTGGGGTATATCGGGGAGTATTTCCCGTTAAGTGCAATCAACAACGCCACCTGATCGAAGATTTAGTGAGATTTGGTAAACCCCATCAATTTGGTTTAGAAGCAGGTTCTAAACCAGAATTAATGATTGCTCTAGCCTTGTTGGATACGCCAGGCGCATTGTTAATTTGCAACGGCTACAAAGACCAGGAATACATCGAAACAGCGATGTTAGCCCAGAAACTAGGACAAACACCAGTGATCGTCCTAGAGCAAATTGAAGAGGTAGATTTGGCCATTGCGGTCAGCCGTCAATTAGGCATTAAACCCATCTTGGGAGTAAGAGCGAAATTAAGTACCCAGGGAATGGGGCGTTGGGGAACTTCCACAGGCGATCGCGCTAAGTTTGGCCTGACAATTCCCGAAATTATGGAAGCTGTGGAAAAATTAGGTGCAGCCGACTTACTCGGTTCTTTGCAGTTATTACACTTTCACATTGGTTCTCAAATCTCTGCTATCAATGTCATTAAAGATGCCATCCAAGAAGCCAGCCGCATTTATGTGGAGTTGGCCATGCTGGGGGCAGATATGAAATATTTAGACGTTGGTGGTGGCTTGGGTGTAGATTACGACGGCTCTCAAACCAACTTCTACACCTCGAAAAACTACAATATGCAAAACTATGCTAACGACATCGTGGCAGAGTTAAAAGATACCTGTGATGAAAAGCATATTCCCGTACCAACATTAGTGAGTGAAAGTGGCCGGGCGATTTCTTCCCACCAATCGGTTTTAATCTTTGATGTTCTCAGCACCAGCGATGTCCCCCTTAATCCCCCTTCTCCTCACCAAGAGGGAGAATCCCCAATCATTAAATATCTCTGGGAAACCTACCAATCCATCAACAAAGAAAATTACCAAGAGTTCTATCACGATGCGGCTCAATTCAAAGAGGAAGCCATCAGTCGTTTTAACTTAGGAATTTTGCGCCTCAAGGAACGCGCTAAAGCCGAGCGTCTTTACTGGGCTTGTTGTCAAAAAGTTTTAACTCTCATCCGTCAGGAAGAATACGTACCTGATGAGTTGGAAGACCTAGAAAAAATCATGGCTTCCATTTATTATATCAATCTTTCCGTGTTTCAATCAGCACCGGACTGTTGGGCGATAGATCAACTATTTCCCATTATGCCTATACATCGGCTGGATGAAGAACCAACCCGGAGAGGAATTTTAGCGGATCTAACCTGTGATAGTGATGGGAAAATAGACCGCTTCATAGATTTGCGAGATGTCAAATCAGTGTTAGAACTGCACGAATTTGAGCCGGGGAAACCTTATTATCTGGGAATGTTCCTGAATGGAGCGTACCAGGAAATTATGGGGAATTTACATAATCTTTTTGGTGACACTAACGCTGTTCACATTAATTTAACACCCAAAGGTTATCAAATTGAACACGTTGTCAAGGGCGATACCATGAGTGAAGTTCTGAGCTACGTCCAGTATGATGCTGAGGACATGATAGAAAATATTCGCCAACGGTGTGAGCGAGCTTTAGAAGAACAGCACATTACTATAACAGAATCTCAGCGACTACTACAAACTTATGAGCAAAGTTTACAACGGTATACTTACTTGAATAGTTAATAGTCAGTTGTCAGTTGTCAGTGGTCAAAAAAAACAACGGATAACGGACAACTGACAACTGACAACTGTAGGGGCGAAGCATTTGGAGAACTATTTTTGGCAATGACCGATAATTTATCTTCCAAATGCTTCGCCCCTACTGACAACGAATAACTGACAACGAACAACTGACAACTAACTAATTAACATTTGCTCCTAATAATTCAGCGATCGCTTGGTGTTCTAAAGGTATTTCTGAAGGTCGAGTTTGCCGAGCATCAGTAATTAGCCAATCTAAAGCCGCAGCTTGCACATCAATAGATGCTCCCGTCTTATCTACACAGTAACGCCCAAACACCAGCTTATCTACTAAGCGGACTCCTGGAGCTAAACGCGACCATTCAAAAATTACACTGTTGTCTACAGTAGCCCCACTACAAATCCAGCAATTTGGACCAATCATTGCTGGTCCAATAATTTTTGCCCCATCTTCGATTTTGGTCATTCCCCCAATATAAACAGGTCCAGTGATATCAACTTTATCCCAATTTACAGATACATTTAACCCAGTAAAAATACCGGGAGCAACTTCATGTCCGGGGATTTGGACATTTTTAATTTCTCCTGATAAAACACCACGAATTGCTCGCCAATAATCGGGAACTTTACCAATATCTACCCATTCAAAATCCATGGGAATAGCATAAAAAGAGGCGTTATCTGCTACAAGTTGGGGGAATAACTGGCTACCAATGTCATATTCCACTCCAGAGGGTATATATTTAAACACTTCTGGCTCGAAAATATAAATACCTGTATTGATATTAGTGCTAAGGGCTTCTTCTGTTGAAGGTTTTTCTTGGAAAGCTTGAACGCGATTATTTTCGTCAGTAACCACCACACCGTAGCTAGAAACCTCTTCTTTGGGAACTGATTTGGTGATGATAGTAGCGATCGCCCCTTTGGATTTATGCCACTTTACCGCCGCAGTTAAATCTAAATCAATTAAAGCATCACCACATAACACTACAAATGTGTCATCAAAAAATGGTGAGAAGTCTTGAATCCGCCGCATACCCCCGGCTGAACCGATAGCTTCGCCGACGAGTTTACCATCATCATCAATTTTACCTTCAAAAGAATAGGCAATCTGCACTCCAAACCGCTGACCATCACGGAAATAACTTTCTATTTCTTCCGCCAAATGGCTAACATTGACCATAATTTCGTCAAATCCATGTTGACGTAATAACTCCAGTAAAAATTCCATAACTGGCTTTTGCAGAATAGGAATCATGGGTTTGGGAATTGTATATGTGATGGGACGGATACGAGTACCCTTTCCCGCTGCAAGAATCATCGCTTTCATAAAATTTTATTCCTTAGTCAGTTGTTAGTTGTTAGTAGGGGCGAAGCATTTGGAAGATGAATTATCGGTCATTGCCAAAAATAGTTCTCCAAATGCTTCGCCCGTACAGTTGTCAGTTGGAATAGATAGAAATTTATTCTCCCCCTGCCCCTGCTTTTAGCTAGGTAAGCGGATTTGAATTTCCTGGTAAAATTCTTTTTGAAATAGTTCTACCTTAGATTGAGCCGATAGCAGTAGTAAAGCCCAAAAAACGCTAACTAAGTTACCGTGTTCTGATTCATGATGCTCCCCATTTTTCTCTGGTTGTTTTGTCTGTATCCATAAATCTATCAGTTCTTCTAGATTCCAATATTGTTCCTCTGAATTTTGCTCTTTAGCAGCACCATATAACACCTGCTCTATTTCTAACGCGACTTGGGTTAAATTTTCTTGGTGCGCTAACTCTAGAGCTTCTCGCATGGTCTGCACACTAGGCCGACCTTTAAGCCGCCTAGGTTTATCAACTTTTTCTACCAGTTTTAGCTGGCTGGCCATAATTTGCAACTGGTCTATTAACTCTTGCAAAGTCACCCGACGTTTTGGCGGTGGCATAGCGGCCGGACGACGACGCAAGTGTTGCTCTAGGTGCAAACGATGGGCCGGATATAACAAGCCGTCTTCCATTCCTAATAGTGTATCATCTAAAACTTTTTCTGGAGTATTATATACTGTTGATAACTGAACTAATGTATTAGCTTTAAATAATACGAGCATTGATGCTGATAAAAAAGCCTGTCCAGATTGAGATAAGTCACTTTCGTAGCCTCTGATGGTTTTTGCTTCTGGGGACATTAATTCCAAGTAATGATCAATCACCTCAATAACTCGCACGTCCCAAGGGTCAATTTCCCCTTTTTCAGCTTGCTCAATCAGGTGTGTAATTTTTTCTAATAATTCGGCTGCATCCATTAATTTAAAATTTAATATACCAGGAGTTCAGGAGTATGGCTAACGCCACGCTTCGCTATCAGGAGTTCACGAGTCAGAAGAAGGAAGAATTTTCTCAATGCCCCATGCCCCATGCCCAACTTATTTATCTTCTTGAAATTCTGAGCCATAATTAACTCGAAAATTTGAGACAAAATCGCTATGGTTACTGCTTTTGATGGCATCAAAAGTGCCTTTGATAGTCCCAGCAATTGGCACAGCAACGAGTGTTCCTAATAATCCGGCAATTTCAAATCCCATTAAAATGGCGATAAAAATCCACAGGGGGTTGAGTCCGATAAAATTACCCATTAATTTTGGAGCTAACAGATTATCTTTAATTTGTTGCATGATAACTGCCATTGTAGCGACCGGAAAGGCTAACCACCAATTTTGGATTAATACTAACATTGTGACTAAACCAATGCCTAAAGTTGCGCCAACAACGGGAATAAGTCCAGAAATACCAATTATAATGGCAAATAAGAGAGCAAATGGGACTTTTAGAAATAAGAATATGGGTGTGAGGGCTATGACCATGAACAGTCCCAGCAATAATTGGCTTAGGAAAAAGTTTTGGAAATTTAACTGCAATGATCGGCTAAAGGGAATACCAATATTAGAGGGTAGCAGATTAACTAAACCAGACCAAACGCGATCGCCATATATAAGCATATAAAAAGCTAAAACGATGACTAAGACTACATTCAGTATTCCTGATAATAGTGTTCCTGCAAATCCTACTACCCCTGAAGCTATTTGCTGTACCAGATTTTGAATATTAGCATTTATTTGATTTGTTACCAGCTTTAAGTCTATAGATAAGCGCCGCTGCTTTGCTAAACTTTCTAAGTGATCTAAATTAGCTTGACTAGTCGCCAACCAATCCGGAATCTTATTTAAAAGTTGAATGGTTTGGTCAATTAGCATGGGTACGAGAGTAACACCCAAAACAATAAACAAAGTTAAAGTTAGTAGTAAAACAATGATTACCGCTTGAGTGCGGGTAATTCTGACTTTCTCAAGTAACTTAACCGGGTAATTCAGTAAAAAAGCCAGAATTGCCGCAATACTGAGAATAGTAATTGGATTCTGGAAAAAACGAAATAATACAGACAGTAGCCAGATATTGAGGGCGATAATTGGTCCACTGAGTCCATAAATTAATAGAGTTTGCAGAGAAGCGGAACGGCGCATCTGATTTAATGTATAAGCAAGGACTTCAGGGGTAAGAGAGGAATGATTGAGGATGGTGTTGCCATACTTTTGTCACTTCCTTTATCTATTGTGTAAATAATTCCTGATTTTGATCATATAGCAGGATGTAGGAGGGAAAGCCCACTTCTAAGATATAAGGTTGGGGTTGAAAATTGTAGTATAGCAAGGCAAGAGTGAAGAAGTTTCCAGGAATTTTACCTTTATTTACACAGTTTGGTTTTATTTTATTAACCTAATTATCTATTAATTGTTAAGTTTAATATAGTTCTCTGTATCAATAAAATCAACCTGAAAAATATACACTAAGATAATTAAACACATATATTCCTGCGTCAATCATTATTAGGGTTTTTGTAATATGTCTAGTAATCCTGAAATTCAATTTTTATCCCATCTTCAAGACTGTGCAAAAGATTTAACTACTAAATTTTCACTTTCTTCTGTTTCTTTTGGTGCGGAAGACCAACTAAAATCACCTATTGAAAATTTATTAAAATCAGCGGCCAATATTTTAAATTTATCTATTGTAGTAGTTACGGAAGTCCGAGAAAAGGTACTTTCAGGAAGGCCAGATATGGGAATAACAATTAATGGTCTTTTAATGGGACATATTGAACTAAAAGCACCAGGAAAAGGCGCAGATCCCAATAAATTGAAAGGAGATGATAAACAACAATGGGAAAAGTTTAAAAGTCTCCCCAATGTGATTTACACAGATGGTAATAGTTGGGGACTTTATCGCACAGGTGAAAAAGTAGGAAAAACAATTAAATTTTCAGGAGATATTACTGCTAAGGGTGCATCAGCTATCACTGCTCAAAATGCTAATGATTTACTAATATTATTACGTGATTTTTTAAATTGGCAACCTATTGTTCCTTCTACACCTAAAGCTTTAGCAGAAATGCTTGCTCCTATTTGTCGGTTATTAAGAAAAGATGTTTTAACTGCTCTTGAAGATCCTGAATCTAATTTAAGTCAAGTAGCTAAAGACTGGCGACATTATTTATTTCCTGATGCAGATAATCAACAATTTGCAGATGCTTATGCTCAAACTTTAACTTATGCACTTTTATTAGCCAGATTTTCTGGTGCAGATGATTTATCTTTACCACAAGCTGTTAAAACTATTAGAACAGGTCATAATTTACTAGCTGATGCTTTAAAAATATTAGGTGATGAAGCAGCACGGGAACAAATAGAAGTTTCTGTAAATTTATTAGAAAGAATAATTGCAGCTATTGATGTTACAGCACTAAATAAAGATGGTTCTGAAGATCCTTGGTTATATTTTTATGAGGATTTTCTGGCTAAATATGATCCAAAAATGCGAAAAGAAAGAGGTGTTTATTATACACCCATTCCTGTAATTAAAACACAAGTTAGATTAGTAGCTGAATTATTAGCAGAACATTTTGATGCTGAATTTTCCTTTGTAGATGATAAAGTTATTACCTTAGATCCCGCTTGTGGTACAGGTACTTATATTTTAACAGCTATTAAACATGGACTGGATCAAATTAGTAATTTAAGAGGAAAAGGAATGAAAGTTTCTGCTGCTACAAATGCGGCAGCAAATATTCACGCTTTTGAAATTTTAGTAGGTCCTTATGCTGTTGCCCATTTACGTCTAACTCAACAGATTTTAAGTGAAGGTGGTACTTTACCAGAAAATGGAGTTCATGTTTATTTAAGTGATACTTTAGAATCTCCCTATGCTAAATTAAGTGGTAATTTACCTTTATTTTATAAATCTTTAGGGCAAGAATATAAACGCGCTCAAAAAATTAAACAAAATACACCAGTGATGGTTTGTTTAGGAAATCCACCTTATAACCGTCAAACAATTGATGAAGATGATTTAATGAATCAGAAAAGAAAAGGTGGATGGGTAAGATTTGGAGACGATGAACAAAAGATTGATGAAAATGAGCAATTGATCAAAAAACGTCCTATTTTAGAGGATTTTCTTGAACCATTAACAGCAATGGGTTATGGTGTTCATGCAAAAAATTTATATAATGACTATGTTTATTTTTGGCGATGGGCATTGTGGAAAGTATTTGAAGCTAATACAGAAAATCGCGCCGGAATTATCAGTTTTATTACTGCTTCTTCCTATTTGCGTGGACCCGGATTTGCGGGAATGCGAAAAGTCATGCGTCAAACATTTGATGAACTTTGGATTATTGATTTAGAAGGTGATAATTTAGGGGCAAGAAAAACCGAAAATGTATTTGCAATTCAAACTCCTGTGGCTATTGCTATTGGTGTTTGTTACAATAAACCTCAACCTGAAGTTCCTGCTAAAGTTCATTTTACCAGAATTGATGGTACAACTGAAGAAAAATTAGCAAGTTTAGAGAATATTCATTCTTTTCAAGATTTACAATGGCGAGAATGTGCAAATAATTGGACTGATTTATTTTTACCTGTTAGTGATACAGATTATGGAAATTGGGCAAAGTTAACTGATTTATTTCCTTGGCAAAGTGGTGGAGTGCAATTTAAACGAACATGGACAATTGGTGAAAATAAGGAAGTTTTAAATGAGCGTTGGCAAACTTTGATTAATGCTAGTAAATCCCCAGGAATACAGAAAAAACTGTTTAAAGAAACCCGTGACCGCAAAATTACTAAACAATATAAATCATTAGAAGATGGAACATTATTACCCCCTATTACGAACTTATTACCTAAAAGTCCTTCTCTAGAACCAATTCGTTATGCTTATCGTAGTTTTGATCGTCAGTGGGCTTTATTAGATAATAGACTCTGTGATTATGCTAAACCTGGCTTACTGCGTTATCACAGTGATAAGCAAGTTTATATGACAAGTTTATTAACTAATGTTTTAGGTAATGGTCCATCAGCAGTTGCTACTTCATTAATTCCTGATTTAGATCATTTTCGTGGTTCTTTTGGTGCTAAACATATTATTCCTCTGTGGAGAAATTCTGAAGCTACTGAACCTAATATTACTAATGGAGTTTTAGAAATTCTTAGTAATAAATTCAATTACAATATTTCCCCAGAGGACTTTTTCGCTTACTGTTATGGAATACTTGCAACTCCCAAATATGTAAAAGAATTTTGGAATGAACTAGAAACACCTGGTCCAAGGATTTCCATTACCAAAAATAGGGATTTATTTATTAAAGTAGTAGAAATAGGACGCACTTTAGTTTGGTTACATACCCATTGTGAAAGGTTTGTTCCCAGTGGTAAAAAACCAGGTAAAATTCCTGTTGGTAGAGTTCGTTGTCAAAAAGGAATACCCAATACAGTAAATGATTATCCCACAGAATTTTCTTATGATGTCGGTACACAAGAATTAAAAGTTGGTCTAGGTGTATTTGAAAATGTCCGTCCAGAAGTTTATAATTTTAGTGTTTCTGGTTTAGAAGTTGTCAAATCTTGGTTAGCTTATAGAATGAGAGACGGTGCTGGTAAAAAGTCTTCACCTTTAGATGATATTCGTCCTCAAACTTGGCAATTTGATCTTGAATTACTTGATTTACTTTGGGTTTTAGATGCGACTGTAGATTTATATCCCTCTTTATCTTCTTTATTCGATGAAGTGATTAAAAGTCAATTGTTTACATCTGCTGAGTTTCCACAACCAACAGAGTTAGAAAAATTTAATTCTTTAGAAGTTCAGAGTGAGTTACCACTTTTAAATTTGGAAGAAATAGATGAAGAAGATGAGTAAATACTTGACTTTATCCTAAAAATAACAAAAATGCAGAGCGATCGTTTATCGCTGTTTGTTGGTTAACGGTGGAATGAATGCGTTAGCGAAACTTACCAAATGTAAATGTATCGCATTATGAACTCAAATACTTAATTAAGTATTATAAACACAATCATAAACAAAGAATGAAATAAAATGCAAGCCATTAGATAAAGTTTGAGGAAATAACAAAAATGGATACTAACATAGCTGATCTTCGCAAAGATTACACATTACAGGATTTGAATGAGAAACAAATTGATCCAAATCCATTTATACAATTTAAAATTTGGTTCGGTCAATCCCTAGCAGCCCAGCTACCTGAACCTAATGCTATGACTTTGGCTACTTGTACATCCGAGGGTCAACCTTCAGCGAGAATGGTATTACTCAAAGATTTTGATGAACGGGGGTTTGTCTTGTTTACTAATTACAATAGCCAAAAAGGACAGGAACTGACCGTAAATCCCCATGCTGCTTTAGTTTTTTGGTGGGCGGAATTAGAACGCCAAGTGAGGATTGTGGGAACTGTGGAAAAAATTTCCGCAGCAGAATCTGATAACTATTTTGAAATCCGTCCTGCATATAGTCGGCTAGGTGCTTGGGCTTCTAATCAAAGCGAAGTAATTGCGAACAGAGAAATCTTAGAGTTACAATTGCAAGAATTTCAGCGCAAATATGAAAATCAGGAAGTTCCTCGTCCTCCGCATTGGGGTGGTTTTCGGGTGATTCCTCAAAAAATTGAGTTTTGGCAAGGAAGATCGAGTCGTTTACATGATCGCCTGTTATATACTCGTGTAGATGATGGCAGCTGGGAAATTGAGCGTTTATCACCTTGATTGAATATTTGATGTCAGCATTCAGCTATCAGCAGTAATGGTGAAGAAGAAGAAAGTTATACACATTTAACATTCTGTATTTCCGTATTGAAAACTGATAGCTGAGGACTGAATGTTTAAATGATAATTAATTAAGAAGATCCTGATTAGATTAGAAAACAGTGATTATTAATTAATAATTCAGTATACAACAGGTTGCGTAGTTAGGAGGTACAAAATCCAAATTGCGACCTATACACAAAGCCAGTTTTACTCTGTGACTCATGAATTGGTGACTCCTAAATTCTGCCGTAAGTTAACTACCCCAAATTATCTTTGATATATGTTTCTTAATGTACAGTTAGATTATAATGAATTTGTATATAGTAAGCATGACTTATAAAAAAGACCGACAATTTAAATTTTGATACACATTTTTAACTTTATGCGAATCATACATATATTAAATCATGTCCAGGAAATCGGTAATGGTATTGTCAATGTAGCTGTGGATATGGCTTGTTTGCAATCCCAATCTGGCGATGATGTGGCGGTGATTTCAGCGGGAGGGGGATACGAAAAATTATTAAATCAATTTGGTGTTAAACATTACGCAGTTAACCAAAATCGTCAGCCAATAACAATGATTAAGGCGGCGATCGCTTATCGAACAATTGTGCAAGAATTTCAACCAGATATAGTTCATGCTCACATGATGACTGGTGTGGTGTTAGCACGGGCTTTGAGATGGGAGAATGGATATATTTTAGTGGCTACTGTTCATAATGAATTTCAACGGAGTAGCTTATTGATGGGTTTAGCAGATCGAGTAATTGCTGTTAGTAAGGCTGTCAAAAATTCGATGGTGCAACGGGGAATTCCTGAACAGAAATTACGGGTAGTTTGTAATGGGACATTGGGTAGTCCTCGAACTCGGAAAATATCAGATTATCAACCTTTAAGTTTACAAAGTCCAGCGATAGCCACCGTAGCAGGAATGTATAAACGAAAAGGCATTACTGAGTTAATCGCGGCTTTTGAAGAAATTGCCCAGGATTTTCCCGCAGTACATTTATATTTGGTCGGAAATGGCCCAGATAAACAAATATTTGAGTCTCAAGCCCAAGCAACGGCTGTTAGTCATCGGATTCACTTTGAAGGGTTTCAGCCTGAACCCCAACGTTATTTACTAGCCTGTGATATTTTTGTCTTGGCTTCCCACCGTGATCCCTGTCCCTTGGTGCTTTCAGAAGCGAGGGAAGCAGGGTTGGCGATTGTGGCCACTGAGGTAGATGGTATTCCAGAGGCGTTAGATAATGGTAAAGCGGGGATATTAGTGCCAGCGCAGGATAGTCATCAGTTGGCTAAGGCATTAATAAAATTATTGAGTGATGCAAATATACTTCAGGAATGGAAACAGCGATCGCAGGAAAATCTAGAATGGTTAAATGTTGCCCGTGTACACCAAGAAACATTGGCTGTATATGAGGAGTTAAGTTTTCAGGAAAGTTTTTCGACCTCTACTCAACCTGATTAATACTAATTTTTGGCATTGGATAATAGGGAGATGAATTATGTTTTGTCCTATCTCTAAGAGAGATCCCGCAGGGTAGACACGAAGTTTGAAATTGCTGATTTTTCAAGTTTATCTTCCAATTCAGCAACTCCACAAACAGTTAAATTAAGAATCTAAAGATTCAGTTATAATGGGACGATAATAAATTAGAAAAAATCCTCACAACAGGGAGTTAGAGTTATGGTGGCTACTCCAATCTCAACTGCTCCACAACTATCAACAATAGCAATCTCTTGGGAAGCATTACCCGAAGATTTTATCCTAGAAGAAGAACCTGTGGAAAACACTGCACAACCATTAATTGCTGGGGCATTACGAGAAAGTCTGGAACTAAGTGGATATATTGAATCCACCATGCTGATAGCTGCCAATTTAGGCATATGTGCCACAATGAATGACAAACTTGTTGTTAAAGCCCCAGATTGGTTTTTTGTGCAGACGGTTTTACCCTTGTCTGGGACAACAGATAGACGCAGTTATACACCTCATCTGGAAGGAGAAATTCCCCGCGTTGTCATGGAATTTTGTTCAGATACAGACGGGAAAGAATACTCAGCTAGACGCGCCTTCCCCCCCGGAAAATGGTTTTTTTATGAACAAATTCTCCAAGTCCCTACCTATGTAATTTTTGATCCCCTGACGGTTGAATTGGAAGTTCATCAAATTGAGTCAGGACAGTATAAATTACAGCCAACAGACGAGAATAATCGCTACTGGATTACAGATATGGGATTATTTTTGGGATTGTGGGAAGGAGAAAAAGAGGGGCGTATAGGTTACTGGCTAAGATGGTGGGATCAAGCAGGTAATCTGTTACCCTGGGCAGTCGAAAAGGTAGAACAAGAACAGCAACGGACTGAACAGGAACGCCAACGGGCTGAACAGGAAAGTCAACGGGCTGAACAGGAACGCCAACGGGCTGAACAAGAAAGTCAACGGGCTGAACAGGAACGCCAACGGGCTGAAAGATTGGCAGAACAATTACGCGCACTGGGTATTGATCCAATTGATTAAATGTGCGTTTTCTAAAATTGTTGTAGAGATGTTTCATGGAACGTCTCTACTTTTTTCACCAGATGTCTAATCAATCCCAATTGGCAAATTCATCACTAATATTGCGAAGTAGGGCAGTGATTTGAGTGCGTCGGGTTTCAAAGTTAGCAGCAATGTAAATTAACAAAATACCAACTAATAAACCAACAATCCATTTTAAGAAAGAATAACTCAGACTGAAAATTACTAATTGGTAAATGCTAGTAATTAAAAAAGTACCTGTACCAACATAAAGAAAAGCGCGGACTTTTAAACCTAAGCCAGCGAAAATAGTAATCAGACTAAAAACACCAGGGATAAAAGGCAGATTTTGATAAAACAAAATTGTCCAACCGCAAATTAAACCACTTCCTAACATTCGCAAACTGTGACGGAGAGGTTTGGTTGTTGATAATTTTAGTTGTTCATCTATTTGGGCAATATATAGTAAAGATAAACCAATTGGTATAACGTACCAAAGAGAATCTCTGAAGTTTAAATCATTAAACCAAGTAAATAATGCCCAATCAATTAATATTAAACTGATATATGTAAACCGGATTTGTGTGGCAGCGTTAGCTAAAAAGACGTAGTAAGCAGCAACGATAATTAAAGTAATAGGATAGGTTGTTAGTCCCGTTGTTCCTACAATAATTAATGGGAGAATGTATGCTGTGCGTTGCCAAGGCGTTTTTGACCAACCTAATCTTTGCCAAGGTAGGATATATAGGAAGTAGGCAAATAGGCAGGATATCGCCCCATTCCAAGGTAGTAATTGCTCAGATATTAATCTCCCTATTGGTAAATTTTGTAAATAAATACCAATAATTCCTACTTCTATTAAACCTAAATAAACCCAGATTTCTTGATTTGTTTCTTGGGAATTTTCTTTTCCTTGCCAAATCGCATAGCGAACTAAAAATAATCCTGTTCCTAATACGATAGACGAGTTAATTTGGATAGGTAAAGTCATAGCAAAAAGGAATAAAATACTACTCCAAACCCAATGAAGATGGGCAATATTTTTTAATTCTTGAGAATTTAAACCCAGATAACTAATCAGCCAGGGTGTGAGGATACGGTAAGCATACATGATGCTAGTACCAAGGGCTGACATGGCAATTAAACCATCACCTAAAGCCTCTCCTTTAGATAGGGACATTTGATAAAATAGGAGTTCGTAGGCGGAAATTGATAGGCCGATAATACCAAAATAAAGGAGGGGTTTAAATGCTTCCCTGCGTCTTCCTACCCCAATCATAATTAAGGCTACACCCAGGGAACAAAAACCTGTAAAATTGGCAAAGGTATTTAATCGCAAAATGACGCTAAATGCACCATAAATAAGGGGGAGAATATGAAAACTATTAGGTAATGTTTGTAATTGATGTTTGCGTCGCCACCATTCACCAAATAGCTGAGTTGTTAAACCGAGAATGATGTTTGCTATGGCGATTCTAATGATTGAATGTTCGCCAAATCCTAAGATTTCTGCTGTTAATAATTCTAAACACCAACCGATTCCATAAAATGCTGCTTCTTTAGATTGTCCCCAACTGCGATAGACAATTGCCCCTAAAATTATGGCTGTGGTGATAATATAGAAATATTCGGTTTTGATAGTTCCTTGATAAATTAAGCTGGAGTGCAAAGTTAGGGCTGATAGTTCTATTGTACATAATGCGATCGCCCATTTATCACTTGCGGCTGCATAAATTATTGCCAATTCTGTACCTTTGCGTAAAAGTACACCACGCCATAGCCATAAACTCAGTATTGTTAATGCAGTAACGACAAACCAACCTGATATTTTTAATTGGATTAAACCAAATACACCTTCACCTAATAATGCAGTCAGGAAACTTAATCCAAAACCAATAATTATTCCTGCATATATTTGGTTTCTTGAATAGCGAGTATGGACTAACATTACCGCTATACCCACACCCAAACCGATTAATCTTATTCCTGGTAATGGTAAAGTTAATAATTGAGAAATCCCTACAGCGAAGACACTTAAAAACCTGTTATTGGTGCGATTTGGTTCAGTGTTACGAATAGCTAAACCTGTTAATGCTAAAGGTGTAATTAACCAAATTACGCCTAAAGAGTTTTGATTTTGCCAATTACCAGCCCAATAATTTTGAGCATTTACCCATAATAGAGAAAAACTGATTGCAGCCAATACTAAACCAATATACCATGCACTCCGTCGCGTTATGCCTTCACCAAGACTAAATCCCCATTCAGCTATCATGATAGCTAATAAGATACCAGCCCAAATTTCTTGATTTAAACTGGGTAAAAACCAATTAATGCTAGAAATTAGCGTCAATACTCCCATACCATGAGTTAAGTATATCAAGGGAGGATAAAAAGCTGCACGACGTTGGATAAATGTGGCTAGAGTAATAGTAGATAATAAAAAATTAGCCGTTCTTAATGTCGGATTCACTAAGCTAATTATTGTTAAACAAATCCCTAAAAATAAAGTTAGATATTCTCCAAAATCTGCCAATTCTTGATTTTCTTGATCATGTAATTTATCTGTTAACCATAACATTAATATGATGTAGGGAAATAAAGCAATACTCAATAATACCCAAGGTTCATTTTGAGAATTGGTTAAATGGGTAGCGGTGCTAATTAGTAATGTTTTTAATTCATTAGGAATTAATCTCCAACCTAGCCAAATTGTCTGTAACCCAATTAAGAAAATAGCTAAAAAATCTTTTTGTAAATTATATCTTTGTAACCGACGACTAAAAACCCACAAACTTAAAATGCTGACTATTATAGCTTGGACTGGTTCTGTTATGACTGAAACTAACCAACCTAATAAAAGTAAACTTCTTCCTAATTCTTCCCAAAGGATAGAAGGATTTGTAGAAGAATTTTTTTCTGATAACCAAATTACTAAACCACCGCAAATCCCAATTGCTAAACCTAATTGAGTAATATTAACTCCAGCTATAAAAATAGCCCTTGTCAGTAAAGTTAATAAAGCGTAAATCAGGAAAGTAAAATATAAACTAATTCCCCATTGTGGAGTTTCTATATTTGTATTTTCTTGGGGTTGGGTTAATTGATTGTAAACAGTAATAGTAGTTGTGCCTATCATTGCTAAATAAACAGCAATTAGGGGGAAATTTGATAACTTCCAACCCCAATGTAAATAACTCAAACCGATAATATTGATTAAAGGTAATTTACCACTGGGAAAATTAGTAATAATATTGCGGTTTTGACAAAGTTGATTAGTAATAAATGTGAGAGTCAGAGATGCAATTCCTATCACAATTAAATTCAATGGATTTTGCCACAAACTAAAGCTATCCATTGCCCAAAAGTTGATAGGCACTAATAACAATGTGACTATTAATAATGTCTGTGCAGTTAACCTTAAATTGCTTTGTTTACCCGCCCAAAATGTAAATCCACAAAAACTCAAAGTATACGCAAATAAAACCCCATACTGTCCAACTGCGGGGAATCTTTCCCATTGACTTGCAGCGAGAACACCGGAGGAAAGCACTACTAAAAATATACCCAAAAACAGCAACCACCGCACACTTAATTCTTCACCAAAAGATTGCAGCATCGAATTAACAAAGCTGGGTTTTTTAGGTACTGTTGGTATGGGAGGTAAAGTCGCAATTAATGGTTTTCGTGGGGGTGTGCTAGGGGTGAAAATTTCCTCTGGTTCTGATGCAGTTTGAGGTGTAAATACTACAGTGCAAGTGAGATATTGACGGGATATTTGTTTAACTTGATCATCAGATATTAAACCGAGATTTAATAAATCATCTAATCCTAATAATAAGTCAGGATGATTAGATGGTAGTTTAACGGGAATTTTCTGGGATGGTTCAAAAGGTGATGTCATAATCTGCAACCCTGTAAATGTATATCAGAAATAGCCCTTTTAAGATGACTGGATAATTTAAAATATTTCAGTCACATTAATACTGACATCAGGAAAAGCTAAAATTGATAAAGTCTGATTTTTTACTAACTTCTGTATATCTTGATAAACTCCCTGGAGAGGATTTCGATATACTTCTATAACTTCCTGATTAACATCTATTAACCAAAGTTCAGGAATATTTGCTTCTGCATATAAAGGAATTTTTACTTCTCTGTCATATTTTATCGTTGTGTCGGCAACTTCTATTAACAAAAATATATCTTCTGGTTGGGGGTGTGCAGTTCTATAAAAATCTGCACGGGGTTTTAATAATGCTATATCTGGTTGAGGTTCAGAAGTTTCATCTAATTCTACTGGGTTTTGGACATTAATTAAGGCCAGACCTCCTAATAGCAACGCTAGTAAGTTACTTAAAAATAAAACACAACCTGAGTGTCTTGTACTAATAGGGGACATATCAATCATTTCTCCGCGAATTAATTCTAATCTTTCATTTTCTGACAAAATACCAGATTCAGCCATTTGGTGAAATTGCTTAACTGTAAATTGGTGTCTGAGTAATTGTAAAACCATTGTCGCCTCTATGGGAATTTTAATTAATAGGGGTGAAACTAGGGAATCTATTAAATATTCTACATTTATTTTAGATCTTTTTTATCTGTGATGTAAATACCACATACAGTATAAACGAGATATTTCAATTGCTTCTCTCAAAATATGCGATAAACTAATTGCCCAAGTATCAAAATATTGATTTTTATCTTTAAGAATATGTTCCGTATCAGTAGTTATTAAAAGAATATCACTATAGGAAATATCTACATTATCTTTAAACTCCTCAAAAGCTTGGATAATTGTACCACATATACTATCTCTTAGTTCTACTGCTATTTTATTGGGTAAGTAATACCCTTCAGGATTTTTGCGACAGGCATTTTTGTATTTTTGAACATGATCAAAAATGTTTTTTCTAATCAGTAGAATAATATCAAATTTGACATTTTCTGATATTTCTTCTAATAAAATACATTCAACAATTTTTCCAAACACTTTATAGTCAGTTAGCCCGTCTCCAACAATTCCCACATTAATAGTATTCATGATATTTTACCCAATTGTCCCTGTGTACCAAAGTTCTGCTAACTGATATTTTGGTATTTTTATTAACTTTTTATTTGTGTTTTCTTCAATTTCATATTCTACTTCATCATCTTTAATTGCTCCAATTCCTACAAGGGTATCAAGTGCAGTATTTAAGTTTCTCACATCGCTTTGACGACTACGTTTATCTAAACGAACTGTATAAACATGATCAGGATGTTGATTAAATTCTCTCAAAACTGAAGGGCTGTGAGAAGTTAAAATAAATTGTGTTTTTACAAAACCATCTTGACTAGGTGATGTTGCTTGCCAAATCCAATTCATTAGTTGTTGTATATTACCTGGATTAATACCATTTTCTATCTCTTCCAGCATAATAATAGCAGGTGGTCTTCTCAATGATGCAAGCAAACTTATTGCAGCAATTTTCATAAAGCCGTCTGATACAACTTCTGGCATAAATTCTTCTACAGAACCTTTACGTCCTAAATCGAATTCCCAGATTAAACTGGAACGATTTGGATCATAACGAACTCCAATAAAACTTGTATCAACAGTTCTCATTTTGGCAATAAATGATGAAAATATACGTTGTTCTTTTTCTTTTACATGGCGTAGAAGTGACTGAAAGTTACTTCCTGTTTCTCCTAAATATTCTGGTATTCTCCTTTGTTCTATTTCAAGACTGTTATTAAATTCATTGTGTTGTTCTTCATCTATATCCTGATTGTTTTTTTGTTTGAGGAATGCAGGTTGAAAATGATAATTAAATGTATTAGTAAAATAAAGAAAAAATAACTCACATAGTGCTTTTTCATTTTCCTCTAAAGATGGATCTAATTGTATTTTTTTGCTTAATTCTAGTATATTTGTAGGCTGATTATAACCACTTTCAAGCTCTTTAGATATTTGATTATTAGCTAATTGGATAGTTATTTTTTCTTGACAACTAGCATTGTATCTAAAATTAGAGCTTTCACATATTTCTATTTTATAATTAATTTCTCCCCTCTTGTTATTCCATAAAATGGAAAATGACATTGGTTCATCATCTTTAGCAAGTCTGTATTTATATGGATATAAATCTATTCCAGTGACATTTCTATATTTATTATCAGGGTTTCCTTTTTTGACAAGATTACAAAAATGTTGTATTCCTGCTAAAAAATTTGTTTTACCAGAATTGTTATTACCAATTAACAAAGTTACTGGATATAATTCTATAGTTGTTGATTTATGAGTTCTAAAATTCTCTAAAGTAACTTGTTTAAACATCGTAACCTCCCAAAAATATCATTATTTTACCTTGCTCGTTATCTTAAGATTTTACACTATAATTTCAGGAATATATGAAAAATGGTGGGCATTGCCCACCCTACACTTAAGGAGTTTCAGAAATTGCCCCTTGCATTTTTACAAAAGTATCTATTAAAGTCTGCAATTGTTGGTCTGCTTTAAACACTCCTAAACCTCTCGCTGTTACCTTCCCAGGAGAATAAACAAACCTTGCTTTCATTGTGGGAGTGAGGTTTTCTGCTAAGAGATTCCAAGCTGGTTCTTCCATTGGTGTTTCTAAAACAATGTGCTGTTTATTCTCTGGTTTAATGCGGCTAAATCCGAGATTTTTAGCTAATTGTTTGAGTTCCATAACTCGTAATAACTGACTAGCTGGAACTGGAATAGTCCCATATCTATCAGTCCATTCAGCAGCAATTTGTTTGAGTTCATATTTTGATTTTACTGTAGCTACAGCCCGATAAGCACTCATTTTTTGATCAAGATCAGGAATGTAGGTTGCAGGAATAAATGCGGTGAGATTAAGGTCAACTTGGGTGTCTTCAACTTTGGGTATTTCTTGACCTCTAATTTCTCGAATTGCTTCTTCTAACATTTCCATGTATAAGTCAAAGCCAATTACATCCATTTGACCAGATTGTTCTGCACCTAGCAAATTTCCCACCCCGCGAATTTCCATATCTCGCATTGCTAATTGATATCCAGAACCGAGTTGAGTAAATTCTTGAATTGCTCTTAATCTTTGTCTAGCAGCATCAGATAATTCTCGTTGTTTGGGGTAAAATAACCATGCGTGAGCTTGAATTCCTGCCCGTCCTACCCGACCCCGTAATTGATATAATTGAGATAAACCAAAACGGTGAGCATCTTCAATTAAAATTGTGTTAACTCGCGGAATATCTAAACCAGATTCAATAATTGTCGTACAAACAAGAATATCAGCGTCATTATTGCCAAAAGTGAGCATAGTTGATTCTAACTCGCTTTCGTCCATTTGACCATGAGCGATCGCAAATCTGCCTCCAGGAACCATTTCTCGCAATTTTGTCGTGGTTTCTTCAATTCCGTCTACTCGCGGAACTACATAAAATACTTGTCCACCTCGATCTAATTCTTGTCGAATTGCACTTCTAATAACATCGGAGTTGAGCGGTGAAAGATGGGTTTGAATTGGTCTTCTGGTGGGAGGTGGTGTGGTAATTAAACTCATTTCCCGAATTCCCGACAATGACATATATAAGGTTCTGGGAATGGGAGTTGCAGAAAGAGTTAAAACATCAACTTGAGTTTTTAAGCTTTTGATTTTTTCCTTTTGATTAACTCCAAATCTTTGTTCTTCGTCAATTACTAAAAGTCCTAGATCTTTAAATTGGACACTTTTACCTAATAATTGATGCGTCCCCACAACTATATCTAATTCTCCCGTAGCCAGTCGTTTTTGAATATTACGTTTTTCTTCCGCACTGCGAAACCGATTCAATAAACCTACATTTATAGGATAAGGGGCAAAACGTTCTTTAATTGTGTGATAATGTTGTTGAGTTAAAATTGTTGTTGGGGCTAAAAGTGCAACTTGCTTTCCTGCGGTAACAGCTTTAAAAATCGCCCGAATTGCTACTTCTGTTTTCCCAAAACCCACATCTCCACATACTAACCTATCCATCGGTCTTTCACTTTCCATATCCCGTTTCACATCTTGTACCGCTTTGAGTTGATCTGTGGTAGGTTGGTAAGGAAAAGAATCTTCCATTTCTTCTTGCCAAGGCATATCATGAGGATAGGAAAAACCCTGTTGTTGAGAACGGGCTGCATACAATTTTAATAAATCTACCGCTAATTTCTTAATGGCTTTGCGAACTTTACTCTTCGTATTTTCCCAAGCTTTTCCGCTCATTTTGTGTAATTCTGGGGCTTGATCTCCACCAGTGCGGAAACGAGATAAAGAACCAACTTGGTCAGCCGCAACTCTTAACAAACCATCTGCATATTGAACAACTAAATAATCACGGGTTTCATCATTAATTGTCAGACTTTCTAATTTGACAAATTTACCAATTCCATGACTACGATGAACTACATAATCTCCCTGACGTAATTTGTTAGGATCAACTTGTTTAGATGTCGCTTGACGACGTTTGCGGACATAGCCAAAATTAGCTAAGGAATGTTGTCCATAAAATTCTCTATCGGTGACAATAACCAACCGATAAGAAGGTAAAATACAACCTTCTAATTCTGCTAAACCGGAATATTTAAGGGCAATTGGAATATGATTAATTTGCAGTTTATCAATAGCTTGATAATCACGAGGATTGGGAATAAACTGCGCGGGACAATCATGTTCTTGCAGAAGAGAAACAGAACGGGAAGGTTGAGCCGAAAGTATCCAAACTGCAAAATTGCGTTCGCGTTCTTTTCTAATTGTTTCCCCTAATTTTGCAAATTGATGAGGTGTAACAGGTAAAGGTCTACTAGCTAAATTCAGTCCACTATTTTCTTCTGATAATTCCGATAAATATAACTTTCTAAAATTGCCAATTTCCGCTATACACTCATCAAAATTTCGATGAATTTTCGGTAATGCAACTGACAACTGTACCGGCGAAGCATTTGGAAGATAAATTATCGGTGGTTGCAAAAAATGGTCTTCTAAATGCTTCTCCCCTACTGACCACTGACTATTAGCATTTTCCACCCAGCGATCGCTATGAGCATAACATTGTTCTAGTTCATCAATGGCGACAAGAGTATTTTCAGATAAATAATCTAATAATGAAGCGGGTTTTGTAAAAGCCAACCCCAAAAACCGCCGACTTCCTTCTAATGTTCCTAACTCTGAAGAAATTCCCTGGAACGTCTCTACATTTGGTAGATCTTTCAGTGCATCTGAAATAATAGGTGCAAAACTTGTCGGGGTGAGAGTAATTTTTTCCACCTTATCCAAAGCAGAACGTTGGGTAGCGGGGTCAAATTCTCGAATTTGTTCAATTTCGTCGCCAAACCATTCCAAGCGCACAGGCAACTCTGAGGACACCGGAAACACATCCACAATATCCCCCCGTCTACTCCATTGCCCCTCAGTTTCCACCAGAGGAACTCGTTCATATCCCAAAAGAGTGATTTTTTCCCCAAACCCATCTAAATCAAATTCCATCCCTTTTTCTAAGGTTACACAAAATGATTTAAACGCTTCCGGAGGTGGCAAATGTGGCTGTAATGCCCCCACAGTGGCAATTATGGCAGTTTTTTGCTTTTGCAACTGACCATTTACCAAATCCGCTAAAACCTGCATTTGACCCCAACTTAACTCATTTTCAGGGTCAAAAGGTTCATAGGGAGAAGCTTCAGAAGTTGGGTAAAAATGCACAGTTTTCCAGCCCATTGCTTCCATTTGGGCGAAAACCCGGCCAGCTTCCTCTAGGGTGGCACAGACGACGCACAAATCCTGATCTTCATAGTTTGCTAATGCTGAAGCTACCAGTCCCTTGGGGAGACGAGAAATCCCATTTAACCGCAATTCCCGTTGTTTGTTGAGTTTGGTAATTAGTTCGGCGGTAAGAGGCGATCGCGCCAAAGCACGCACAATAGAAGAAAAGGCCATATATTTCAAATATCTTACGCTAAAAAAGGAAGTCGCTGCTGATGTCAAAATCTAAAAGCAGTTTATATTAGCTATTTTAAAAGTTTTCATGGCACTCTAGAAGATGAATCGCAAAGAATCCAGCTTAACTACTAATAGATAGAAGAAATATAGCTACTACTTTGTGTATAGTCAAATTATTCAGAGAATTACCTAAAATAATGGATACTAATAAAATGTCTAAATAAACTGGATTTCTCATCCTGTGTATACTTTTACTCTTTATACCAGCAATTTTAAAAATGTCTTCCTTCACGTTTGAAATTTTAACGATTTTGGTGCTAATTTTCGCTAATGGTGTATTTTCAATGTCGGAAATGGCCGTAGTCTCAGCCCGGAAAGTTAGACTACAGCAGTTAGCCAATCAAGGAGATATCAACGCAAGGGCTGCATTAAAACTCGCAGAATCTCCCAACCATTTTTTATCTATTGTCCAAGTAGGGATTACACTCATTAATATCCTTAATGGTGTCTTCGGTGGTGCTACCATTGCCAAAAGACTGGAAGAGTATGTCAAATTAGTCCCAGTTTTAGCGAATTATAGCAATGCGATCGCTTTTGGCATAGTGGTATTACTAATTACCTATTTTTCCCTGATTGTCGGTGAACTCGTCCCCAAACGTCTGGCTTTAAATAACCCTGAAAAAATCGCGGCTTTAGTAGCTATCCCCATGGGGACTTTAGCAAAAATAGCTTCACCTATAGTTAAAATTTTGAGCGCTTCTACGGATTTAGTATTGCGAATTTTAGGAATTACACCCTCTGCTGAACCCCAGGTTACAGAGGAAGAAATTAAAATACTCATAGAACAAGGGACAGAAGCGGGGACATTTGAAGAAGCCGAACAGGACATGGTAGAGAGAGTTTTCCGGTTAGGCGATCGCGCCGTCACCTCTTTTATGACACCCCGTCCTGATATAGTTTGGTTAGACTTAGACGACTCTCCTGAAGAAAATCGCCACAAAATGGTGGAAAACGGCTATTCTCGCTATCCAATTTGTCAAGAAGGATTAGATAACGTCCTGGGAATTATTCCTGTCACCGACTTATTAGCGAGAAGTTTACGGAATGAACCCTTTGACTTAACACTAGGATTACGTCAACCCGTATTTGTCCCGGAAAGCACCCGCGGTTTAAAAGTTTTAGAATTATTCAAACAAACCGTTACACACATGGCTTTAGTTGTAGATGAATATGGCGTAATTCAAGGCTTAGTCACTCTTAACGACATTATGAGTGAAATCGTCGGTGATGTTCCCGCAGAACCAGGACAAGAAGAACCCCAAGCTGTACAACGGGAAGATGGTTCTTGGTTAGTAGATGGAATGTTAGGAATAGAAGAGTTTTTAGAACTATTTGATCTGGAAGAATTAGAAACTGAAGAAAGAGGAAATTATCAAACTTTAGGCGGTTTTGTGATTACCCATTTAGGACGGATTCCCGCAGCCGCTGATCATTTTGAATGGGATAATATGCGGTTTGAAGTTATGGATATGGACGGAAATCGGGTTGATAAGGTATTAGTTGTACCCAAAGGAATGGGTAATGGGTAATAATTACAATTCTTTAACAAAAATGGCAAAATCAGTAGTTAGATTCTAGCTATAATTTATGTAAACTTAATGCCGTTAATGTTTATGAACTTTCCTCTACAAATACAACGAAAGATAGAAAAATTAGCAAGCAGTCAGGGAATCTCAACGGAACAGTTTATTTTGCAAGCAGTTGCAGAAAAAATTGATGCTTTGACTAATCTATTTGCTGAAGGAAATACGGAAACAAACTTACAAACAACTAATGTAGTTTCTTCTAACCAAGCAAATGTATATCGAAAAGAGGGGATTTTGGTTGTAGATGCTGAATTACCAGAAAACTTTGATTTAAATCTATCTTTCTGAATCTTCACTCAGTAAATATCTGACAAAGTACCTCACGAAGCAGTGGTTCAGCAAATTCAACAACGAATCCTTCGTCATCATTGGACATAACGTACTCACCTATGCGATTGTGAGCAGTACAACATCTCACACGATATATACAATAAGCCGAAAAATTAATCACCAAATCATCATAGTTGTTTTCTGATATGCCTTTGATCCTCGTATTACTTTTATTAGCTGCAATGAAACCTCCTTCAGACATCAAATCTTTAAATGGAGTAATATTATTAATTTTGTTGTAAGAGGATGTTTGAAAAGTATCAGAATTAATCGAGATCCCCCCAACCCCCCTTACAAAGGGGGGCTAAATTCCTCAAAGTCCCCCTTTTTAAGGGGGATTTAGGGGGATCTGCGGGTGTCAGATCCCACACGAGAAAGTTTTCAAACATCCTCTAAGGATTACCGTCTTTACCATAATCGAAAAAAATCTTCATTCCCTTATCTAAATAGTCTGAAGAGTTAATTTTATTTAGACAGTCTGCAATTTTATCAACTTTTTTCTTATCATCACATTTACTTTTGAGTAGATTTTTTAATAAATCAAGTTCCCTATTGTTACTATATTGATTGAGTAATTGTCCTATTCCTTGTAAATCATCATTTAAACTTTTTATTTGCTGAACTAAGTTCCAGTCAAAAATCAGTTCTAGAAGGTGATAAAGCTTCAAAAATCTTTCAAAGGCATAGGGTTGGACTACCGAACGAATGCAACTTTCTTTATGATAGGAAGTTGGAATATCAATTCCAGGTCTAGCAATCAATTTAGAAGGCGTAAAACGATATGCTTCTGGTAAGCTAGATGCAGCATTTGAATGAAAAAATCCTCCCCAAATAGGTGCAGAATCCATATATTTATTTTTATAATCGTCATATTTCATAGTTACTCTGCTGCTGTTATCCAACAATTAACAAAACTTTCTTTTCCTGCTTCACGAAAGTATTCTTTGAATCCATTTGTCAGAAGTTTCCTTTTTGCATTTTTGCAAAGCCCAGACTTACCTTACGCGCATTAAATCCACTTTCTAACTCCTGTAATTTTTCTAATGCGAGAGGATCATCATCTTCTTTGGTATCTCTAAGTAATTTTAGAAGAGTATCTAAAGCCTTTTGTACTCGCTCTGAATTATTGCTAGATACAAGGGCAAGGGCAGCGAAAAAAGAGTTTATCACACTTTCTTCTCCAAACCATTTTATACCATTTGGTATTTCTTGATCAGCATTTCCTATATATATTCGAGATACTTCAACATCTAAATCAGCATAGATTCTTAGATAATTTTTGAAAGCATCAAACTGATCTCCAAGTTGTTCTTCTGTAGAATCTAAAATTTCTTCTTCCACTAATTTCTGTGCGACAACATTTTGTCTCTGTGTTTCTGGGCTTTTGGTTATAAAACTTTGATATGCGGTGGCAATTCTATCGAGAGGGTACTTCCTAGCCTTTGTTCGGCGTGCAGATTCTTTTTCTTTGAAAATTTCAATATCTGGTATTTCGGCTTTCAGTGTGTCATTTAGAGTGATGAATAGAAGACCAATCTGATGTTTCATCGACATAGGTTTCTGTCCTGCATTTAGGACAATAATCCGGTAAATAAGATTTCGGATGTTACCTTCAAGCCAGAACTCCACAAGAACTTTCTGTTCTGGATTAAAGTTAAATTTATCTTTGGCTATGTCGCTTAGAATAAACGTCCGTTGTAATCCATCTAAAATATTTACTTGTCCTGGTTTACTTAACGCGCTTTCAAGTTCTTGCCAGTCATCTTTTTGTACAATGGGTAAGATATCACTCACTAGTTCTGGTTTTACTGCGAGAGTTATGGAAGGTAACAAAGCACCATCCATGATGTCAATTTTCATGCGTTCATATGCTTTATATTTCTCGCGTTTTCTTTGAGGTTCATAATCATCAAAGTTATCGCCTACTAAATCTAAATAGTCTTGTATAGATAATTGAGCATAAAGAATATCTGTATTTGTTCGTAAATCTTTTGCTTTTCCAATGATTTTCACTTGCATAGGGTTATTTGTACCTAAAATTGGGCATTTGAATAACTCATAAAAATTAAATATATTGTATCATCAGGTAAACCATTAACTTTACAATTTAGCAGCCATAAGAGCATTAATATTCAACTACAATTTTCCCTTCCAAAAAAATAACCCCCTCATACTTATAGTAGAGGGGGTTTACAAAACTTAATATCCGCCTTCTTCTTCGTATTCCACCTGTCGTTCCTTGACCTTTTTGGGAATATTCACAGGCTTTGGTGCATCATCCCAAGCATCAGTTTCGAGATCATCATCATAGTCATCATACTGATCTGCGTAGGTCTTTTTAGCAGGTTTGGCTGCGGTTCTGGGTGCTTCCTGATAACTATCTCTGACTGTTTCGTCACTCCAGTTATCTTCTTCATCTTCATCATACTGAATTGACTCGTAGGAACGGGCTTTCATGACTTGCCGCTGGGGTCTTTCTTCCTCTACGTAGTCTTCCGTCCATTCCTCTTCCTGGGCTATAGGTTCAGGAATGCGAACTTTTGGCCGGGGTGCTTGGAGGGGTACACCGCTAGGTAATTGATTGCTGGGGGCAACTGTGCGGGGGGGCGTATAGCCAAATTCCTCTTCTGCATCTCGTTCCCAAGGGGCTTTACCAATTCCCAGCCGTTCTAAAACGCCTACGGTTAATTGGTTTACTCTTTCTTCAGCACCTTCAAACACAATTAAGCGACTCGGACCAGTGCTGACAACTTCATCTATGGACAGTTCATAGGTACTCAAAAACTGGTCAGGAATTTGCGGTAATCCCAAGGAGGCAATGACTATGGAGTATATTTTACCCGTTTCGCCATTAAATTTAAAGCCTCTCACCTTGCCTAAGACTTCACCTGTTTCGGTGATGACTTCCCAGTTCATCAGGTTACTGAGAATCTCTACTTCCACATCTTCGATGACATCCTCGTTATCAACTAAGATAACATCACCGATTTGGTTAATGGTGTTGAGATACATATTGCGAGGCAAACTAGAAATAGAGATGAGGCTGTCTCGCAGACTAAGTGCCACAACCTCTCTTTGATCAATATCAACCCAGATTTGACTCACGATACCTAACCGCTTACCGTTGTCGCGGGTGATTACCTGAGTGTTTAATATATCTGAACGTCTAACTATTTGTTCTG
Source organism: Dolichospermum sp. UHCC 0406 (assembly GCF_009712025.1). Lineage (NCBI taxonomy): Bacteria > Bacillati > Cyanobacteriota > Cyanophyceae > Nostocales > Aphanizomenonaceae > Dolichospermum > Dolichospermum sp. UHCC 0406. Next base: position 102,808 of record NZ_VILA01000001.1, on the reverse strand, counting down.
AAGTCATTCTATAGTTCTTCCTGTTCGCGTAGCGTGCCGTAGGCAATCTCGAATCCGGTTTATGTATATCACTATTTTTAACAGAAATTTGTCACTGGTCAGTTGTCATTGGTCAGTTGTCATTGGTAAACTTCTTTCCTGTTTCCTGTTTTCTGTTCCCTGTTCCCTGTTCCCTGTCACCTAACTTAATACCCAAAACTTGAGTATATGCACCTCTGGCTGGAATTACGCCAATTGTGCGCTGTGTTGATTTTATCATCGGATGGCGCAAACTCACAACTATAAAGCTTGTTTCGCCTGTTGTTTGATCATTCTAGCTAATCATTCCACCTTTGTCCCATTTAAAAACATATCAACTTCGTAATTGTAGCTGGATATCCTGATAATACATTTCCACCAGAACAGCAAGATTTATTGATATTAATATCTTCCTTGAGAAAGAAGAAGTAAAAAATTTTATTTTTAAAATTATAAGTATAGCTGTTTGGAGCTAAACGAATATGGCTTTATACAAAATTGAAGACTTTACTCCTGACTCTAACTATGATAGTCCAGGGTTGGATGGCAGTGAAGTTGAAAAGATTAAGCATTTTGATGTCTATTCAGACATAGATGATGATAAAGTTGGCACTATTAAATACATATTGGTAGATGATTCAGGGCGGTTGCGTTATTTAGTTGTGGACACAGGTTTTTGGTTCTTTGGTAGACAAGTATTGTTACCAATTGGACGTTCCCGAATTGACTATGATAAACGTCGGGTGTACGCGAATAAGCTGACAAAGCAGCAGGTAGAAAATTTACCAGATTTTAAAGATTTGCAAGAAATTGATTACGACTATGAGGAACGGGTGCGGGGTGTTTATCGTCCACCAATAGCACAAGAACCTTTAGAGTCATCAACACCGCTAGAGTCACCGATAGCTGTAGATTCTCCACTAGTTTCTCATGAGCGCACAATAGTTACTCCTGCTGTTCCTGTTGAACGGAATACATATAGGTATGAGGAAGAACCAAATCTTTACAATGTGAATGAGCAGGATCACCAAAACCTGAAACTATATGAAGAACGTTTAGTAGCTAATAAATCTCGTGTGAAGACAGGAGAAGTAACTGTTAGTAAGCAATCATATACTGAAATGGTAACAGTTTCTGTACCTGTGCAAAGAGAACGTATAGTCATTGAACACACTGATGCAGAAACGGGTGTTAAAAATGTATCACTAACTGAAGCTGATTTAGGTGAAGGAGGAGTAAAAATCAAGAAAATAGTTGAACAGGATACAGTTGAAGCGGAAGATACTATTCGTCGTGAAGAATTAGACGTGACTCGGAATGATCAACGAGTAACTGAGAGAAGAAACTAAGAAACCTCGAAACAGCAGTTCTGCGTCTTGGGAAAATGGCTCTCACGGAGCGCTTCGCTATCGCCTATAAATTTCTTGATTTTGCGATAGCTTCGCTCGCCGCAGGCATCGCACTCAACTCAATACCAAAATATCACAATATTATCCGCTCCAATGATTCGTTAGGCTGTGTATGTGTCTTATTTCTAGCCAGTTAAATTTCTGCTTTGACTGCTTTTTCTAAACGATTAGTTTCATCTTTTGCATCTTTGAGTAAGTCATTCCAATTATCTGGAGGATGACCACTTTCCAGCATTTTCTTAAAAACTCTATAAGCGTCTGTGTTACTGTCATAGGATCGCTTAGAGTTCTCATCGTTAACCCAGGCGAAAACAATTATTTTGCTCTCTTGATGATATCGAAAAAACAGTCGGTACTGCTGAAAAAATTTAGCTCTAAACCAGTGCTTGTAATCGTCAACAAGCGTATTGCCTTGGCGATAATCACTACGTGTTGGGTCTTGAGGAATAACATCAAATGCCAGCTTTGCTATGGCAGATAGACGCTTTGTGGCGTTTTTTTTCTTGTATTCTTGAGGATACTTTTGACGCAAATGTTCAACCTGGGTCAGAAGTTCTTCAAACTGGTTAAGGAAGAGAGGATGAGCAAATATGTTCCACTCATTAATCACTAGCGGTTGATTTACAGACAAACTTATTCATCCTCATCAGAGAGTGGTGCATCAAGATCAAGATCGACTTCAGCAACCAAGGACTGAACACGGCTGACTAAATCAGAGCTAATGGCTTGTAAGTGCTGAGGATTCTTCTCGATATCTCTTGCAATAAAATTTAAAAACTGTCCAAGTATAGGATCGCTTTCTGTTTTGTCGACGCGAGAAATCACTACCTTACCGTCAGGCTGGATAGTGTAGCAGATTTTATCACGCTTATCCAAGCCAAGGAACTTGCGAACAGGATCAGGGATTGTAGTCTGATAGCGATCAGTAAGAGTAGATTCTGAAGATGGGGCTGGTATTACAGCCATAGCGACCTCTAAACCTATCGGTTAAATTATATCTCTAACGTAATGCAAGTGCATTGTCTTGTCAACAGTGACATTTCTGCTTTGGAATCTAACGGCAGAACTGAGCTACAAGCGATACCTTTGGTTAGTGCTTGCGCGATTCCTAGGTCGCGCTTCGCTATCGCACTTGCTCAATCCAACCTACGAGCGATTCCTAGGTCGCGCTTCGCTATCGCACTTTATCAATCCAAACTACAAGCGATTCCTGCGGAGCGCTTCGCTATCGCAATTTATCAATTCAACCTACGAGCGATTCCTGCGGAGCGCTTCGCTATCGCATTGATAGCTGTAATGCTTACAGTTAAAAGATTACAAAATATCTATTTCCCAGTCTTCCAATTGTAGTTGGGGAATGCGTGAAAATTCTTTAGTATTATGGGTAACTAAGATCAAATTATTCGCTAAAGCAATAGCCGCAATTTGTAAATCGTAAGCTCCAATAGGTGTTCCGTTAGCAGCAAGTTGGGCGCGAATTTTGCCAAAAATTCTAGCAGACTGGTCATCAAAAGGCAAAGACACAAATTGACTCAAAAATCCTTGCTGTAACGTCAGATTACGCTCTGGGTTAGCACTACGAATTGATCCGTAAAATAATTCACCCTTCACAACTGAACAAACAGCGACTTCTGAAAGTGGGATATTATCCAGCTTTTGTTTTAAATGAAAGTTTTTGCCCTTGAGATAAATAATACAGGCATTAGTGTCTAGCAGATAAATCATCAAAATAGCTCTCTTTCTGCTTGTTCTGGCTGTGGATGTCTGATAAATGTTTCATCTTGAATACAACCATAAAAATCACTCAATTTTATTGTTGTTTTTGTTGGTGATGCTGATTCATAAACAAGAATAATATCTAATTCCGTTCCTTCCGTTGTTTCGGGTAATTGAATTTGTAAAAGTCCATTTTTACCAATTAGCGATCGCACTCTCATACTTTGCATAACTATTTACCTCTTTTGAATATCTGTTCTTTAAGTTCTTGTAACAACATAGATAGCTCCTATGCTGGAATGGTTGTCTAATGTTGTCTATTCAGTATATTATAAACGATCTTGCTTTATAAGTCTAATTTGAGCGATTCCTAGGTCGCGCTTCGCTATCGCACCTTATCAATCCACCTACAGGCGATTCCTAGGTCGCGCTTCGCTATCGCACTTGGTCAATCCAATCTACAAGCGATTCCTGCGGAGCGCTTCGCTATCACACCTTATCAATCTAACCTACGAGCGATCGCTGATTACGCTTCCCCAACAGGCGAACTCGCACTAATGAATAATCAAACTATCTCTAGTCATTTCTAAAAAATCATAGGTCAAAAACAATTCGATTATTTGAGTAATATTTTGTAGAAAAAGTTGTTCAATTTGTTTATTACTAATATTACCTGTGGTTATTAGTAGTAGTTTGTAAGGCTCTTGTTTGATTAAAAAAAAATCTAAAAAATCTTTATCTTTGGTAATAACAATTCTCTGTTCCAGGATTGATAGTTTGTTGATTTCCGAATCTGGAGTTGCATTTTTTAAAGGAAGATTTTTGGTATGTATAAGAGGATGTTTGAAAACTTTCTCGTGTGGGATCTGACACCCGCAGATCCCCCTAAATCCCCCTTAAAAAGGGGGACTTTGAGGAATTTAGCCCCCCTTTGTAAGGGGGGTTGGGGGGATCTCGATTAATTCTGATACTTTTCAAACATCCTCTAACATCACAACCTAAGTTCTCTAATAAATTGGCAATTCGCATTGGTAATTGAGCATCAATCAAGAATTTCATGAAACTAATTGGAGAATACTTTTAACTTGAGTGAGTCGAGTAGCAAAGCTGAGAACTGCTAAAATGTCTTCGTATTCTAAATCATCATAATCTTCTAAAATATCATCAATATTCATGCCTGAACTCAAAAGTTCTAAGATCATTTCCACCGGATAGCGCAATCCGCGAATACACGGTTTACCATGACAAATATCATGGTTAATTGTTATTCTATTTAATAGAAGGTTATTCATGATATTTAGATTTTATGTTGGCACTAAATTAATTGTACTTGATTTTTCGAGTTCTATGACAATAGAAAAAAGCGAACTGAAAGTCACCGTTGCGCGACTCTTACAGAGCGCTTCGCTATCGCACTTTATCAATCTAACATACGAGCGATTCCTGCGGAGCGCTTCGCTATCGCACTTTATCAATCTAACATACGAGCGATTCCTAGGTCGCGCTTCGCTATCGCACAAGAGGAGCAATTACTAGGTTATGATTCATCCTGTAAATATCCAATTCTTGATCTTAGAGTATTAAATAAGCGATCGCAATAAGGAGAAGCTTGACGAACCTGAGTTACATCTAATGATTCTAATAGTTCAGAGGCGTGTTTTATTTTGTGATATTCTCCCTTAGTAGTTCTACCAGTCGCAGTTTTGAGAGTAGGTTCTAAATTATCTTTTGCAATAGTTTCCACATTAGCATTTTTGGGAATAGCATTTTCTTTAAAACCTTGGCCATAAAATTTTTTCAGCGTTGCAAAATCAGCAATAAACCAAGCTTCCATTGTTTGTACCATTAAATGACAATTATCATCATCAACTTCTGTTGGTTTATCCCAATTATCTCTAAATTTTAAATGTTCCCAAGGAGATTTTTTATTTACAGGTGCTTCAGCATCAACTAATAATACATTAAAAGCATCAGGATGAGATTTTAAAGCATTTTTGAAATCACGGAAAGCATTATTCCGACTACCACACATAATGATATTCCATTTAATGTTTTTGGTTGTTGCTTCCTTTACTAATTTTAAAAAAAACTTACTAAATCCTTTTCTAAGTGAAGATCTCTGATTTTTGGAATCTCCACCACCTTCTATATAAATTCTAATCTCTTTTACCATCTGTTTCCACCTATTTCACCCATCCGCCACAAATCACCTAAAGTATAATTTTCTAACCAGTCTTTGAGTTTATCTGGTTTAAGTCTCCTTAAATGAGTTCCTGTATCATCTCTTTCACAAACTACTACAGATTCAGGATATTCACTTAACGCAGAAACCAAAGCATCAGAATGAGTTGTGACAATTAATTGAGTTCTCTGAGATGCTTCTATTAACAATTCTGCAATAGTCGGTAAAATATCTGGATGTAAACCTAATTCCGGTTCTTCAATACAAATTAGTGGTGGTGGAGTAGGATCTAAAAGTAAAGCCATTAAACATAAATACCGCAATGTTCCATCAGATAACCGAGTTGCAGGAATTGGTTGAATTACACCTTCTTCCCGAATAAATATTTGTACTGTACCACCATATATTGTGACATCTAATTCTTCTGCTGGCTCATAAAATTTTTTGAGTTTTTCAATAATTTTTCTATTACCTATTCGGTATTTTAAATCTTTTATAAATAAACCTAAATTACTACCATCTTCTAATAAAGGATGTTGGGGTAAATCTGTAGGTTGATGTTTACGCAATTGAGAATTTATATCTGTACTTAAAGTTCTATATATCCTTATTTTATTGAAGTTATCACTCAGATAAGTAATCTCTGGATATTTACGTGCTGCTTTTAATTGGGATAATATAGATTGATCAGATTTTAAATCATTCTTATTCCAATTTTCTTGAGATATTTTCTCTATACCCGATAAATCTTTTTCTCGAAAATTAAAAACAGGTTCAAGGTTTTTATCATTATAAGAATAATGAACAAAATCATCATTATGGATATATTCATCTATCAAGAAAAACCTCTGATTCATTTCACTAAATTCTAGTTTATATTTCAGTGTTTGTAATCCTGATTGATAATCAACCATTACTTGAATTGTCGCTCCTGCTCCTAGAGTACCATAATCCTTACTGCCTTTCCATAAAAATTCATTAATACCTCCACCTTGACGAAAAGGTGCTGGTAAATCTGTGGGTGTTGCGCGTAAAATACCAATAGCTTCTATTAAATTAGATTTTCCAGATGTATTAGCACCAATTAACACATTTAGCGGTTGTAATTCTATTTCTTCCCCTTCACTTCCATAGGAGAGAAAGTTTTGTAATTTGATTTTATGAATAAATCTTTTACCTTCCATTTATTTCTCCTAATTTTAAATAAAACTAAATTGTTGCTAATATTTTGGGTGACTTTACTCTAAATAGCTATCCATTTCCTGACAATGAATAAACAATTATTTATCTTTTGCGATAGCGAAGCGCTGACTTGTCAGTTCGCTAGATGGTAGTTTGAATATCTGTTCTTTAAGTTCTTGTAACAACATAGATAGCTCCTATGCTTGAATGGTTGTCTAATATATGTTGTCTATTCAGTATATTATAAGCGATCGCACTTGATCAATTTAACCTACGAGCGATTCCTGCGGAGCGCTTCGCTATCGCACTTTATCAATCCAACCTACAAGCGATTCCTGCGGAGCGCTTCGCTATCGCACTTTACCAATCCAACCTACAAGCGATCGCACTTTCTCAATCTAACCTACGAGCGATCGCACTTTATCAATCCAACCTACAAGCGATCGCACTTTATCAATCTAACCTATGAGCGATCGCAATTTATCAACCTAACCTACAAGCGATCGCACTAAGACGTTGGGGAGTTTGGCGTTGTTGGAATAATCGCCCTTTCAAAATACGCTGAACCTCCATAACCAATGAGTGAACCAACCACAAATCCACCAAAAAAGTCTTCAACAGTAATAAAACCTTGAGTCCCTGTCTTCCGCGACAAGGCTATCGTCGCTATTAAACTCATTACAACAGCAGCACCTAATGAAACTATTAGAGTTTGACCCTCAAGAGTCTTCACCGTATTTAAAACTTTTGCCAGCGTTCCAAGTACAGAACCAATGACTGCACCAACTACCATTGAAAGTAATGGTGGTCTAACATCAAATTCAGACGTTATTACTTGCGTCTTTTCTCTATTGTTTACGCGATATCTAACCAGTGTACTCAAAGAACGTCGTGTGGGAGTGAAAAATAACCATCCCCCAGTTGAAATCTCAAAATATGCTACAGCCTCGCAGTGCGGTTCAATAGTCATGCTTTTCTTTTCCGCTGGTTGTAACACTTCAGTTTGTTGAGAAAATTTTACTTTTGCACCTTCATCTACTGAAATATTAACCGTATCATAGTTACTTAAATCTGTATCAATTTCGGTTTCAGAATTAGGTTTTGCATCTATGTTCAGAACACTTTTAGATTTTGGAAATTCAATGGCTAATCCACCAACGTTGATTGCATTAATATCAACTGGAGTCATCAAAAAATCATTGAAATTTTGAAATAATGATTTAATCCAGCCAGGTTTTCTTTTAACTTGCCGTGAGTTGGAGTTAGAAGATTGATTTCTTGATGTTGCCCTAAAGTCTTTAACAACTTCACTTAGATGTGATGAACGTGGACCTTGTATCTCTAAAATCTCAACTGGTTCGTTAAAAGGATTACGGAGCAATATCGTAACTATTGAAACCTTCCCTGCCTCATATACTGCTTCGGGCAGAGTTATGTCTAAACGCCCATATACATCACTTTTTTCCGTATTAATGTCCATTTTTCAAAAACCTATCGCTTCACAACTATATATCTTACGCAATTCTGCGGACTGCTTCAATGATCAGATGATTGCAACTTAATACCCAAAACTTGAGTATATGCACCTCTGGCTTGAGTTACGCCAATTGTGCGCTGTGCTGATTCTATCATCGGACGACGCAAACTCACAACTATAAACTGTGCCTGTTCCGCCTGTTGTTTAATCATTCTCGCTAGTCGTTCCACATTTGCCCCATCTAAAAACATATCTACTTCGTCAAAGGCGTAAAATGGAGAGGGACGATAACGTTGTAGGGAGAAAATAAAACTTAATGCAGTTAAGGATTTTTCTCCCCCTGACATAGAAGCAAGCCGTTGGACGGGTTTACCTTTGGGGTGTGCGACTAGGTTTAAGCCACTGTTAAAAGGATCTTCGGGATTATCTAGTTGTAAATAACCGTCACCATCGGAAAGAATAGCAAAGATTGATTGGAAATTTTCGTTTACTGCGTCGAAAGCTTCTTTAAATGCTTTTTGACGGAGGGTGGTAAAGTTTTCAATTCTTAATAATAATTCTGTCCGTTCCCCTTCCAAAGTCTCTAATTTTTCGGTAAGTTCTTGAAGACGACTTTGGACTTTATCGAATTCTTCCAAAGCTAACATATTCACAGGTTCCATTGCCTGTAAACGTTTACCTAAACTCCGCAATTCTTTTTGTAAGTCTTCTAAATCAACTTTATTGGGAACTTCTGGGAGGGGACTGGGTAATTCTGCACCTAAATCTCGCAATTGGTTTTGTAGTGCTGTTAAATCTTCCCGGCGTTTTTGTTGAGTTTCTTGCAGTTTCTCTATTTCCCATTGTAATTGTTGTTGACGCAATAAGAGCGATCGCAATTCGGTTTCTGCTGTATCTCGATTTTTCTTTTCTTCCCCTAAGTTTTCTTCCAATTTACGCAAATTAGCCTGAATGTCGGTAATTAAATTATTCAATTCTTCAACTTGACTATTAACTGTTGCTTGTTGCTGTTTTCCTGTCGTTTCTTCTTGTTGATATTGAATAACTCTGGTTTGGGATTCTTCTATTTTTTCTTGTAATCGTTGTTGTTGATTTTCGAGATTTTTTAATTGCTGTTGAACATCTCTTAACGCTGTTTCCCGTTGTTGTAATTCCTGTTCTTGGGTTTTAATGATAGCTTGGATTTGTTGCCATTCGCTAGGGGTTTGGGAAGATTCCAACTCAGCTAAAGTATGTCGCAATTGTTGTAATTGAGTTTCTTGTTCTGGTAATTCCCGATTTAAAACTTCTAACCGGGATTGTGCAGATGTAAATTTTTGGGTATTTTGGGAAAGTTGAGAACGAGTATTTTCTAACTGCGTTGTTAAACTCTTAATCTCTTTCTTTAACTGTTCTAAATATAATTGTTGTTCCCTGCGTCCTTGACGTGCTTCCGTTAATTCTAAAGTTAATGTTTTAGTGCGAGTTCCTAAAGTAGAAATTGCTTCTCCACAACGTTCTAAAATCCGATCAATATCTATTAAGCGAGATTTCAAATTAGCGACTTCCTGAGATTCTCCGGCTTCACCGCTATCAAAGCGTAAAGACGAACGTTGACTACTACTACCTCCAGTCATAGCTCCGCTTGTTTCTAATAATTCCCCTTGTAAAGTGACAATACGATATAGTCCCATATTTTTCCGAGCTTGGGCAAGAGTCGCAAATACTACCGTTGCACCAAAAACATAGGCAAATACATCATGATAACGGCGATCGCATTCTACCAAATTTACCGCATAATTAACAAAACCATCAGCTAAACGCAGAGTTGCATCCTGGGTAAATTTCGGGACTTTAATCTTATTTAAAGGTAAAAAAGTTGCCCTCCCTGCCCGTTTTTGTTTCAACAGTTCAATGCCCGCAGATGCCACACTATCATCTTCAACCACAATATGCCCCAAACGTCCACCCGCAGCCATTTCCAACGCTGTTTGATATTTGGGATCTACCTTACCCAACTGCACCACTAAACCACATAAACCGGGCATTTCCGACTGTAAAATCACCTTACTTGCTTGTGTTCCTTGTATTTCCTGTTGCGCTTGAGTTTGTGCCTCTAACTTATCTAATTGACGTTGTTTATCTCGTTGTTCTTGTAAAAGTCGCTTTTGGGTATCTTGTTGAATTTGTAACTCTTGTTCTGTCGCAGCGAGATTTTCAGCTAAATTTTGAATAGGTTGAGTAGAAGCATTAAATTCCGTTTCCAGACGCGCACATTCAGCTTGTTTTTGGGCTAATTCGGGTTCTAAAGTCGCAATTAACTGAGATTGTTCAGAAATCAATTGTTGTAATTGAGTATTCCGTTCCTGTAATTGCGCTTGTTCAGTGCGTTGCGGTTCAAGAGTATGCAGCAAAGATTCCATTTGCCGATTTAAAGCTGTTTGTTGTTGTACCCAAGCTTCCGAAGCTGAGGCAATTTCCGCAGCAGCTTGACGAGAAGATTCTAAATTTTGTTGGGCGGTGTCACGTTCTGTTTGTAGAGACGTTACATTTACCGTTTCTATATTTTGTTTTTTCTTAGCTTCCTCTAAAGCCAGTTGATATTGTTGAATTTCTTGATAAGTTTGATTTAACCGTCTTGTAGATTCTTGAATAGATGCTTCTAACTCCCGTTGTTGACGTTGGAGTTGTTTCCGTTCCGCTTCCTGAGTAGCGAGATTTGATTGAACAGAGAGAAGTTCCTCTTCCCCCAAAGCCTTTACCCGGAGATTGAGTTGATCTAATTCAGTAGTTTTTTGATCAATTTGAGAATTAGTTGTATTTAACTGAGTAGTAAAATCACTGAAATTGCGATCGCCCTCTTGAACTTGTGCAACTAGCTTTTCTTGCTGTGCTTGGAGAGAACGCCAAGATAATACAGATTCCCAAGACTGCTTTTGGATAAATTCAACTTTCAATAATTGATACTTTTCCGCCTTAGCCTTATCTTGAGACAGGCGATCGCATTGTATACTTAACTCAGTCTGAATAATCCGACAACTATCCTCCTTATCCTTCACCTCATCCAAAGTAGACCTAGCCTGGACAATTTTCCGATCATAAGTCGCCACCCCAGCCAACTCATCAATAATTTCCCGACGTTCCCGCGCATTCATGGAAATGATGCTGGTAACATCCCCTTGCAATACTACATTATACCCTTCAGGATAAATCCGTAACTCCTCCAAATCCTCATGTAACTCAGTCAAAGTACAAGCCACACCATTAATATAATAATTCGACGTATACCCCCCCTGCTGAGACACCCGCAACCGCCGAGTAACACTCCACTCAGACGATTTTGGATTTTGGATTTTAGATTTTAGATTTTCCCCTACTTCCCCTACCT